>JBEIFG010000055.1:0-9209 GCA_040382555.1 Chlamydiales bacterium
ATGATGGGTATTTGATAATCAAATGTAGAACCTTTAGGTATTTCTTCCACTACGCATAGATCTTTATGAAGAGTTTTCATTAACTTCTTTAAAGAAAAAGGAACTTCTAAGGTGACAAAAGCCCCCATTTGAATCAGCTTAAGTACATATCTTGCCATTTGTATGGCATCCCCAAGTCCTTGTTCATAGGTAATAAGAATTTTTTTACCCATTACCTCATAGGTAGAGAGCCTTGGAGCTATATCGAGTCTCTGGGTAAATTGCATTTCTTTCTTTTCAAAGCGTCTTTCATATAAAGGCAATCCCCTTTCAAAATCCCCTTGGGCTAGTAAAGCTAGGCATAAATTCCAAGAAGCCTCCCTATGCTGAGGGTGTATAGTGAGAGCTGTGTGTAAATCTTGCTTTGCTTTTTCTAAATCAAGCAGAGCATGATAAGTTAATCCACGGTTTGAATAAGACCCAGCAAAATTTGGATCTTCTTTTATTGCTAACGAAAATATATTTTCAGCTTGCGTGTACTCTTCCTTGCGAAAAAAATAATGACCTAGCTGTGATAGCACCGTTACACAATGAGGCCTTATGCTTAAGAGTTTATCCAGTAATAGTTTAGCTTGTACAAAGTTCTCAAGATCGATATAGATACCCACACAGTTTAATAAAGCTTCAAAAAAATTAGGATCTTTTTTTAAAGCTTCAAGTCCTGAGGTGAGTGCCTTTTGATACTCACCTAATCCTTTGAGGGCCACTGATAAATTATTATATGCATACGGTTTATCTGGAGATAAAGCTATAGCCTCTTGAGAGGCTATAGCAGCCTCAGTATATTTTTCTAGCTCATTCAAAAAGGCAGATTTTTTCAATTGAATATCATAAGACTTATGATTTGCTTCAGCTTTATATAAACATAGTAAAGCTTGCTCCACCTGGCCGGTATTTTTCAATGCTTGTGATTTATGTAAAAGCGACTCTAAATAATTTGGCTCAATAGACAAAACCGCATCGAAATATTTTATGGATTCCTGCCATTTTGTTAGTGCAAAATAACACATCGCAAGACAATGCAAAAAAAGAGGATTCTGCGGCATTGCCTCTATCAAAAAAGAGAACTCTCTAATGGCATCTTCATACCTAGCCGCATCAAAGAGACAGTTTGCCCTTGCGTAGAAAATATCAAAGCGGTCTGGTAAACATTTTAAAGCCAGATCATACCAAACTATCGCGGATTCTGCCCCTTTAAACTCTTGATATAAAATGGCTAGATCCAGGCTAAAATGTCCAGAACTTGGGCTTTGTGTATGCGCCTGAAATAAGTATTTTTCTGCTAAGTGAAAATCACCCTTTTTCTTATAACACGTCCCTAAATGTCTATAGGCAATCGGGAAAAAAGGATCTAGATCTATGGTTTGATGAAAATACTCACAAGCCTTTTCTAGCTTACCTATCTCCATTTCAATAGCACCTAAATAAAATAAGCTTAACGAAATCTTTGGGTCTAATTCCCAAGATTTCTCAAGCCAATTCTTAGCCTCTTTTAAGTTAGATAAATGAAAAAAGATAGCTCCTATTCCTTGCATAAAGAATGGATCTAGAGGAAATTGCTGCAAAGCAGCTTCGTATGTGGCTAAAGCATCCTGTAGACTACCTAAAAGAAAATAGCCCCTAGCAGCATAATGATACCCTTGTTTTTGATGGGGTAACTGATGAATTTGTTTAAGCCCGTTTTCTAAACTGATCCTAATTTCATGTTCCGTATCCAATGATACCCAAAAATCAAAACTAGCCCACTCTTCTTTTACTAGCTGCATTCTTTCCCCTTCCCTTTGTCAAAAAAGAGCTTTTTAATTTTTTTTCAACTGTTTGCATAACTCCATTCCAATCACCCATAGCCTCCTGACGAATTAATTCTGCTGTTGGGTACCATGGGGAATCTTTTCTATGTAGCATCCATCGAAAATCGGGAGTATGTGACAATAATATCCATACAGGTTTGCCAAGAGCACCCGTTAGATGAGCAATCGAGGTATCTACAGTAATTATCAAATCCATTTCTAGAATTAATGCGGCCGTATCTGTAAAATCTTTGATAGCCTCCTGGTGAATATGAACAGAAGGATAAGATTGAAGAAACTCTTTCTCTTCCGTGGTAATCTCTTTATGAAGACAGTGAAATTCAAAAGGACATTCCAACAAATTTTTCCAAAGGTTTAAGGGAATCCTTCTGCGTAGATTTAAAGGATTTTTTACTTCTCCTGAAAAAGCAAATCCAATTTGAATACGATCAGAAGCCTTTGTTTTTTTCAGAGCTTTTTTGATCCAAAGATAGGGTGTTTTTGAAGGAATTGAAAATTCTTCGGTATCAAATAAGTAAGGCAAGGTGAGTAGGGGCACTTGCCTGTCTTGAGAACCAATGGGAGTATTTGGAAGCACCACATTTACCCTGCTGTCTATCGAGCAGATAAGTTTTTGTAATTCATTGGGTACTTCGATAGTTACTTTAGCACCAAGATCAGCTAGAAGAGGTAGGTATCTACAAAATTGAATGACGTCTCCGTATCCTTGCTCTATATGGATAAATACTTTTTTTTTATTTACCTCAAGAGTTCCAAGCCAAGGGATATCTAGATGGCGGATAGTCGCAGGTGCTTTTTTTGTTTGAAAGCGGCTCTCGTATAATTTCCAACCTCTTTTGAAATCTCCCTTAGTAAGAAGAGCCAGTGATAAATTCCATTGTGCATCCATAAAGTCTGGCTGAAGGGAAAGAGCTTTTTCAAAATCTTTCACCGCATTGTCTAAATCAAGCTGTTGTAAATAGCAAAAGCCCCTATTAGATAATCCTGCTACATAATCTGGATCTATAAAAAGAACATGATGATATTGATCTAGAGCTTGTGAAAATTTCTCTTCCTGCAATAAACAATTCCCAAGGTGCAGCCTAGCTTCCTTATGATGAGGATCTGATGCTAGAATTTTAGCACAAACCTCTTTGGCCTCTGTCATTTTACCCATTTTGGCCAAAGCTATCGTTTGACAAAGACAAGCATCTAGGCTGGAGGGGTGTAGAACTAAAGCAATATCGCATACGTCTACACTTTCCTGAAATTTTCCTATTTCATTATAAGATCTTGCCAAATTTATATAGGCAAGGTGTGAGTTAGGACGTATTGCTACTGCTTTTTGTGATACTGCAATAGAATCTTCAAAACGCTTTATATCATGCAATAAAGAAGATTTGTTGATAAATGCATCATAAAATGTAGGATCTAATTCTATGGCTCTATCGAAGCAAAAAAGAGCTTGAGTATTTTCTTTTTTAAATAGTAGAGCTACACCTAAATCGCAGTAGATGCCGGGTTGATTTGGATCAGATCGCAGAGCCCTAGATAAGTATTCTATACCTTGATCTATCCTACATAAATGAAAAGAACTTATAGCTGCTGCTCTAAGAACATGGGGGTGATTAGGTACGATCTGTAAAATCTGATTAAACCGTCGAAGAGCATTATCGTGATCACCCTCAAAGCTATCTTTCTGCGCTTCTTCAAATAGAGACTCTAGTTCTTGTATTTGTGTTTTCATATAGGCTCATTTTTAGGGTAATATTTATTTTCTACCATTGATCTAAGTATTTTCTTTGTCTCTTCTATCACATCACTCCAGTTCCAAGGAGCCTTCTGCCGAATTAAGATAGCAGAAGGATACCAAGGGGAGTCTGTTCTTTGCCTTAGCCAGCGAAAATCAGATCTATATGGCAGTGCAATGATCACTTTTTTGCCTAGTGCTCCAGCAAGATGAGCCACTGAGGTATCGACAGAAATAACTAAATCCATATTCTCAATCCACGCTGCTGTATCTGCAAAATCGAAAATCTCATTTTGCAAGATGTGTACACCCTGACTTTTAAAAGCTGCAGCATCTTTTATTGTGATCTCTTTTTGCAATAAAAAAAATTCTATAGGCTCATCGAAAAGTGGCAAGATGTCCTCGATAGCCATACTTCTTCTTTTATCATTGAAATGATGGAGGTAACCTTGAATAACTAAACCACACTTTATTTTTGAAATGTGAGCTATTTTGTGATAGCAATCTTTAACCAGTTGAGAAGGAGCACTAAGGTATCTTTCGTACGAAGGAATCGTATTTATCTGGGTATTAAATATTCTGGGCAGAGAAAGAAGAGGACTTTGTATATCAAAATCTTGTTTGCTCGTACCAGTGGATACAATTTCAATAGAAGGGTCTAATGTTATCATTAGCCGGTGTAATTCCTTAGGCACCTCTAAAATCACCTTAAGTACGATTTTGGATAGTTCTAGAGCGTACCTACAAAATTGAATAACATCCCCATACCCCTGCTCTGGGTACAAATACACGATTTTATCTTGTATATTTAAATCCATCATTCGAGGTTGTGAGTACTCTCTTAAATCAATTCCTAATTCCTTATGCAAAAAACGCCATTCATACAGTTTCCACCCTTTTGCAAATTCTGCTGTCATCAAATAGATTAAAGCTTCATTCCAATAGCTTGCCGCAAAATCAGGTTTTAACTTTTGAAATTTATGATGATATTCAATTGCCTCGGGATATTGATCTAAGAAAAAATGGCAGTTAGCTAAACAAAAGTATCCTTCTGCAAAATCTTTATCTAGGGCAAGAGCCAGCTGTATGTATTCCTTAGCTTTTGGGTACTCACCTAATTCTATGCAGGCAATCGAAGCATTGTAGAATAATGTCACGGAGGGTTGTATTTGTAGTCCTCTTAATGCAACTTCTTCAGCTTCTTTGTAGCGACCGGCAAAAGCTAAAGAATGACTCAAATTGCAGTAAGCTGCCATCAAATTGGGATTTTTTTCTAAGGCTTTTTTACTACATTCAATAGCTTCATCGTAGAATTTATCCTCATGCAATATTATAGATTTAATGGTTAAAGCATCCGGGAATGCAGGATCCAGACTCAGAGCTTTTTCCACAAAAGCAAGGGCTTTAGTTCTTTCTTCTTTTTTAAGATACGCTACCCCACAATTAAATAGTGCAGCAAGATCATTTGGACTTTTTTGAAAAGATAATTCAAGATATTGAATCGCACGATCAAAATCATTTTTTTTTAAAAGAAGTGCTCCAAGACAACTCATGAGCAAAGTATGATTAGGATATTCTGAAAGTAAATGACGATACTCAAGCTCAGCTTCATCTACAAACCCTTCTAATTCTTTCATGTAGATCTTTTCTAGTATCTTCAAAACTTTAGGATCATTTTGTTCAATCATTTCTTTAAGGTGTTCCATCACTTCCGTTAAAACCTTTTTATAATCCTTTTCTTCATCCTGCCTAAATAATCTCACTGTTGGATACCAGGGACTTGCACACCCATCACACCCCCAACGAAAATCTGAAACATAGGGAAGTAAAATCCAGGTAGGTTTGCCTAAAGCGGCAGATAAATGGGCCACTGAAGTATCTACACTTATGATCAAATCCATTTCTTCTATTAGCGCTGCCGTATCGGAAAAATGAAAAATTTGTGGATAATGTAAAAAAAGCTTCGGATGTTTTCTACACCATAGCAAATCTTCTTCTCTGATCTCTTTATGTATGAGATGCAATTCTATCGGGAGATTAAAGAAAGGTTCAAAAAAGCAAAGGGGTATACTTCTATTTCTGTCGTTTACATGAAACTGCTTTCCAGAAGAAACTATGCCTAATCTAAATTGTTTTTTTTCACCAAGAATTGTTTTCCACTTTTTTTGTAAATACAAAGGAGTGGTGAGGTATTTTAATCTAGAGGGGATCGTTTCAGAGCAAGTATGAAATACATAAGGTAATGATAATAAGGGAGTCTGTAAATCATAATCAGGGATTATGCTGCCTTGAGTGACGATGTGAATTCTTTTATCTAAACCAAGTAGTAATTCTTGCAGCTCAAATTGCGGCTCAAAAACTACTCTAGCCCCTAGATCACATAGCAAAGGCAAATATCGAGCAAATTGGATCGTATCACCAAACCCCTGCTCATGATATATATATATAGTTTTATCTCTGACCTCTAAATGAGTAAGTTTGGGCTTGGGTAGGTGCTTAAAATTGAATTTCAATTCACTTTGAATAATGCGCGATTCATAATTTTTCCATCCTGACTCAAAAATACCTAGAGTGAGTTGAATCAAGGATAGATTCCAAAGAGCATCTATACACGTTGGATCTTTGGCAAGAATATTTTCAAGAATTTCAATCGCTTCCTGCCATCTTTTAAGCTTGTGAAACACATTGGATTTCCCTATGTGAGTATCTGTATAGCTTACATCGAGCTGTAAAGAGCGATTATAATATTCAAGTGCCTTATCTAGCATTCCACAGTCCAGAAGAGCAGATCCTTTGACAGAGAGTATATATGCATTATTTGCATCTAAAGATTCAGCTTGATCAAAGCAATTCAACGCATTTTCACTCTGTCGGAACCTTAAATAACTACATCCCAAATTACACCATACCGCTATGGAGCTGCGGTCATGCAGCAATGCTTGCTGATAAGACCATATCGCTAATTCAAAAGACTGGTTTAAAAAACACATATCCCCAAAATCTCGGCAAACTTCAAAAAAAATAGGGATCTCTTTTTCTGCTAAATTTTCTTCCTTTTTTTCCGCGGCTTGCTGGCACAAAGTTAAATAACTGAGCGTCCTAGGATGATTGGGATCTAATACTAAGGATTGCTTAAAAAAAGTTAAGGCTTCCTGAAAATGATGAGCTATGAAGAAGGCAACCCCTTTTTCCCGGTAGGCATCTGGGGAATTCGGCTCTAGGGCTAATATTTTATCACTGTAGATTACTGCCTGATCTAAAGAGCCTAGGTATTTAAAAATAATAGAAAGCCGTAAAAAAATCTCAGATTGAAGTGGATGTAAAGACAAAGAGGTTAAAAATGCCTCTTTAGCCTCAGGTAAAAGCTTACGCCGAACACATAGATTCCCATAAGAGTTCCAGATAGCAGCATGATGACATGGGTGCTGTAGCAAAACAGTATAGATACTGCTGGCCTCTGAAAGTAATCCATGCTGCTCATACGTTTGTGCTTGACGATACAGTGCTTCGATATCACAAGTTTCGCTAATCATTTAGCAGCTGTTGTTAAAAAATTGTTTTTTCTTTTTTTAAGCCACTGTATGTTTTTTTTCTAGCTAATTTAATGAAAAGGAATTTTTCAATATCTAAACGTATTTTTTCGAGAGTTATCGCTCTAAGTCCTGTAATTTAAAAAATCACCAAAAATAATCTTCTTCCCAATCCGGCCGGTTGATGACACCGATAATCATACGAAATTCTTCATCATGATACAAGGAAGAGAGGCCGTAACTTTTACGTATCTTTTGTAAATCCTTTGATTTTACAGTTAGATAGTATACCCTCTCAGCTGGACCTTTTTCTGGATCAAAATAATAAAGACCTGTAACTTTAAAACAGGCTTTTCTTCCTTGATCTCTAGCTTGATAAGACCCTGTTATCTCAGAAGGATCTATTACCTTGATATGCGTTCCATAAATATCTTTGTCATATTCTGGAACCGTCATTAAAAAAAGAGCCTCATCCTCAGGCATCGCCAGCTTCAAATGAGGGATGAGTTGCTTTGCATATGTATCAGGGAGTTTTAGGTAAAGCGTGCCATCCTGAGCTATTTTTAAAATACCGCAGCTAGGCATCTTTTTATTAGTATACTCTATAAATTCCTTAGCCTGGACTTCTTTAGAAATTTCTTCTGCTGGCAAAGACCCATAAGAGCATATAGCTATAACCCAACTTAAAATTACCTTTTTCATCCTTCTTAACTCCCTTTGAACCCTCTTTGAATCGAGCACATCGCTTACATTCGATCGTATGTCTTTATAGAAATCGATGTCAATAGAGATGAAAAAAAATAGGATCTAACTTATCGGTACAGAGGTCCTATCTTTCGTAAAATGAAGGCGATATAGCAAAGCGGAAGATAATAGGGCTAAAGCTACCAAATATCCCCCTGCACAGGTTGCACTAGCTGTAATCTTAAATAACCAAAGAGAAAAAAAGGCAGTAGGCCCACCTAAAAGTTGGGAACCTATCGCATGTCCCATAGCCAATATAGAATAGCGGTATTTTTGAGAAACTAAAAGCTGTGCCCATGCATACAAAGGAGCCGAAAAGGCCACCCCTAAGATCACAAATAAGGTCCTTATGCCTAAAAGAGAAAGCCAAGAAGCATTAGGCAGTGCTAAAAATAACATCGGCGCAGCAATAACAGTAATCAAGGCGGCTATACACATCAATTTTTCTCTTGTGATTTGCTTGGCTAGCTTGCCAAACAAGGGTAGCATCACTAAATCTGCTATAAGAAGAAAAGAGTTCATATGAGACATCTGATCGAGAGAAAAATTGGAGATTAGCGGAATAAAACCATTTAAGAACACCAAAGATATTGTATAAAGAGCATAAGAGAATCCTGAGCAAACGATAATCAAGAGCAATGCCCTGCGATGACGCCAAAATACCCTCAAATACTCTGCCATCGTAAGGTGCTGGCTTGAAGAGATTTGGGTAGATACTTTTTCATTTCTACCTCTCAGCAATAACCCAAATACCCCTGTAATACATCCCAGAACGTATAAATACCTCCATCCCTTCAGAATAAGATTGTGAGAGGCTAATAGAGTTACGGCCAGGGAAGCAAGCAGTATCCCCGCCACACTAGAAGCGCTAAAGAAACTGCTAAACCAATCTTTTTTTTCAGCACTTGTATTTTCAAGAAGATAAATCGCCCCACCAGCAGATTCACCAGCGGAACAAAAATTCTGCAAAAGACGGCCTACACAGAATAGAATAGGCATAAAAAGACCATGATCACCCATGGGAATCAAGGCAATAGCCCCAGAAGCAAAGGCCATACCCATGAGAGAACCACACAGAGCTGCTTTTCTTCCATAGACATCCCCTATATAGCCAAAATATAAAGCTCCCAACGGCCTTGCGAGCATGCCCAGAGGAATCATTCCATACACAACAATTAATGACCAAAGAGGATCTTTCGAGGGAAAGAGCCATACGGCTAGGTAGGGAGATAAAAAACTAAAAAGAGCGGTATCGTAGTGCTCAAACGCATTACCTATACAGGTACTGAGCACAGAACCTAGGGGTGTATCTTTTTTCATTACATAATTCTCTTTATAACTTCATGTCATAAGAGA
>JBEIFG010000056.1:0-9127 GCA_040382555.1 Chlamydiales bacterium
CACAAGAAGAGTAGGGGACATATGGGAGCTGAGGAGTGTATGCTGAGCTAAAAAAAGCAAGGGATTTACTGCTCTAGAAAGAGAGTAGCGGAGCTAATGAGCAAAAAGAAGAATCTTACCCAGCATTCATGCTAATTTATTCTTCAGAAATGGGTTTTCCCTGAATAAATCGGGAGTACTTTTGTTGGTCACTTTCAACGGAAAACCAAGCGTCAAATGGATCCCCACCTAGTTTCCCAAAGTGACCTCCCTCTGCTAGATGGAAGGAGTGCTGGATTAGATCCTCTTTCTCTTTAAAAGAAGCATTAGGTCCAAGCTTTGCCTCCACATAGGCATGTAAGAGCCTTTCGGCATGGAAAGGCTGTATTAAGACATCTTGTTTTGCTTGAATTATACATACTCTTCCCGTGACCTCAGTAATCCACTCCTCATTGGGGTAGGGGAAAAAACTCTCAGCGAAAAAAGAAAAAAAAGGTTGAACGAGTCTATGGATTTTTACTAAACTTAATCTGGCAAAGCTTCTATCTACCACTACATCTAAGCCATGGATTTTGCTTGCCGTAAAAAGGGCAGGTGCTCCTCCCAGCGAGGTACCTACAATCATTAAGTCCTCAGGTCTGCAGTTTAGTCTATCTAGCATATACCGAGTGGCGCAGTAAGCATCTACGAGCGTTCCTTCAAAATCTGGTTGCCCCGAGCTTTCATTTAATCCACGGTAGTTAAATGCAAGATGATCCATGCCTCGAAAAAGGTCGTGAAGGATAGCTTGAGGATTTGCTTCGAATAAATTATTTGCTCCTATGCACCTGACCACTCCCTTTTTATATTCGCTACAATTTTCAAGTGAAGCTTGAGGGATTCTAAGCAGCTGCATAAAATCTTCTGCTTCCAGGTCAGCTTCGAGAAATCCTTGCAATCTAGGTAGAGAGCTTAGTTCTCTATGCCACTTTTGGTATAGGGTCTCTAGTCGTGATTTGAATACATCGGCACGAAAATACATCGCAAAAATTTCAGCATTGGGTCCTGTGGGTATCTTTATAATCTCCGCACCCATATCTTCTAGTAACTCTTTAGATTTAGCCAGAGGCATTTTTACATCGAAAATCTCATAAAGACAGCTAAAGTAGCCCTGAAAAAGCCCAGCTAAAGCAATTGGTTGTATGGCCACTTTACCAATGCGAGCTAAGATCGAGTAGCGGCGGTTGGGTAGCAGCTGAATTGCTTCTTCATAGGTTTTTTTTCTTACCTGTTCAGTTTCGTCCTCAGGGATATGGGTTAGGGGATTGATCGAAACAGCAGAAGTTTGAAAACAGGAAAAATAAGCACTCATGCAACATCCTAAAATAAAAGTAATTTGCCTAGGAGTATATAGAGTTTTCATTAAGATATTATAAATTTTTACTAAAAAAGATTGTTTGCAAAAGGTGGTTATTTCTATGCTGCCATCCTATAATTTTTATTATGCATTCAAAAAATATTCTGCAACAAAAAGCTATGGCTCAAAGGAGTTTGTAGCAAAAAAGTGCTATGTGGACTAAGACAAGGGAAGCTATGAGTATACACACAGATTATTCAGAAATGTTTGTTTTATTAGATTTTAATGAATTGGAACCATCGGGATATACACCCCTAGAGCATCGTATTGTTTGTTTGGAGGATCGAAAAGATCTTTCCCAGGAAATTATGAAAGAGGCGAAGATCGCACGAAAGATCTTTTCTTTCTTAACAAGAAAGGAATCCCTATCCTTTGCATGTGCCGCTAAGTCCATTTTTCAACCCACTTTGGCAGCAGCAGGTTTGTCCCCTAGCGCTTTTATTCACAAACTCACAAGCGATCACAGACTCACAGAAGCAAGTATGGATAAAGTTGATATAATGAGAAATATAAGTAATGAGCTTTCTCCGCTAGAAAAAGTACGAGAGGATGAGTTTCTTAGGTTAGAAAAGAGTGCAGTGGACTTAATCGCGGGATTACCCAACGAAATTCTTGGCCCCCTGTTTGAGGGAATCGAAGAAGATCTATTTTTAGAAAATCATTTAAGCGATGGTATTTGTTTGCAAATTTATCGAACAAAATGGAAAGCAGAAATGGAGCAGCTTGAAGATCTATCCACCGAGCGGCAAAAAGATGAAAAGATGAAATCCATTTATCTTGATATAACCACTAAATTAAACGAGTTTGCTTTGCTTGGCAAAGTAGGTATTGCTATTGAGCTGATCAATATCATCCCAGATGGATATTATAAAGAGAGTGCTCTTGCTAATTTAGTGAAGTGTTTTGCTATGAAAGATAAAAGGATAGAAGCTAGTTTTTGCCAGTCTTTCATTCAGGGGATGTCCTTAAGACGCAGCTCTTCTTTTTTTATATCTTCTTCTAAAAAAAATGCTAGTTTTTGTAATGATTCCCTAAAGCTCATTCGCGCCTCTTTAGATAATGAGAAGCTTAGCAGGGATATACTTAAGCAATTAAGACATGACTTGATCCATAAAAGATGGGAGCTTGCCACCAATGCGGTCTCAAAAATCCCCTTAGACTCATTCAAAGACCTTGCATACCAAGAGATAGCTCATGCTTGCGTCCAAAGAGAAGAATATTCACAGGGTGTGAGGTTCAGTTATAAAATTATGAATACTGAACTAAGACAGACGGTCTTGGAATATATCTTTCATCGGCAGGAGAGTCGCCATTTGTCTCCACTTAAAGGCTGCCTCCTTTCTTAATAGCTTCTCCCTTTTTATGAAGCCTTTGCAGAAGGGGCGTGGAGGGCTCATATTGCAGGCTTATCTCGTAATATTCACCAATACCATGCCCTTGCTCATCGGCAAGGGGGATATAACAGGACTCTAAAAAGCAGCTTTTTATAAAAAAAGGAGCGGTTCCTTGAGTGAAGGTATGTTTCCAACATGTCCAAAAATATTTGGTGAAAGGGGATCTTGTATGAATGGAAAAGGGATGAATATCCCTTGGAAATTGCCCATGCTTTTCGGCAGATAGGTAGTCAGACGAAACAGCGTCTGCACCCCAAAGGTTTGGAAAACCAAGTGCTTGCATCCATGTAGGGAACTGTACAATTTTAAGACGAATGCAAGCTAAATCTCCATGTAAATACTGATCAAAAAGAATGTGATCCTTCATATCTTTGATGATTACTCTATAAGAGGGTAGTATGGCAGAAGTAATGGTACTAGAGGGATTTTTCCAGGTTACCACTTCTTGTTTTTCTTCAGCGGTAGTTTCAATTTTTAAAATAGGCTTTGCGCTATGTAAGTGGGGCAGGGCCACGGAAGAAATAAATATCACACTGATCATCAAAAAACAGATACCGAGTAGGGTGCGAAAGATAGAAAATTTCAATTGTTGTTTCTTTAGCCGGTATAAATCAATAAGCAGCCATAAAGAAAAAAAGGCCGCTAGCACAAAGAAATTGCGAAGGTTAAGTGATTTAAGGGCACTCGGTGTTACCAGAGTAGCGACTAGGGAAAAGCATAAGATCACAGAAACTGAAAAGAAGCTTACCCTGTAATAGGAGATGATCAAACATTGCCGAATGGCAATAAATGCGCTAGTGACTGCAAAAATCAAGCTAAGCATAGACTACTCAATGTGCACAAGTTTTAATCCAACGATACCAATTATGATTAATATAATAGAGACAAGCCGGATAATGTGGTAGGAGTCACCAAAAAATATAATTCCACAAATCACAGTCCCGGCAGCTCCTATACCTGCCCAGACAGCATAAGCGGTGCCTACAGATATTTCTTTCATGGCTTGAGAGACAGAAAAAAAGCTTAAGACAATAAAAATAACTGTAATGATACTTGGAATTAGCTTGGTGAATCCCTGGCTAAATTTTAAAGCTATGGTAAAGCATATTTCAAAAAAACCGGCTAAAAGCAAAAAAATCCAGGCTAAAGTCATAAAAATCATATTCCCTTTTTTTCCACATTACTCTGAGCTTCAAAAAAAGGGAATAAGATCTATCTGAAATCATGCTAAAAATGTGTTTGATTCCATTGCGCAATGGCGGTAGCTTCTTTTTCAAATCCTAAAATAGAGATAGAAGCCGGGCTGAGTAGAAGTTTCTCCCCGAAAGAAACTGGCATATCTAACCACCTAGCGGCAATTGATCTAAGGATGTGGCCGCTGGAAAAGATCGCAATATCTCCAGGAATAGATCGCAGCCTTCCTAGCACACGGTTAGCCCTTTGTCCTACATCAGCTACAGATTCACCTCCAGGAGCCCCCTGGGAAAAAATAGTCCATTGGGGATTATTTTTTCTAATTTCTTGAGAGGTTAAACCTTCATAATTTCCATAATCCCATTCTTGGAGATCATCATCAAAAATAGCCGATTGGATAAAACCTGCCAGGCGGCAGGTTTCTTTTGCTCTCAAAGAAGGACTGCAGAAAATTTTTTGAAAGCCGGTTTCTTTAAGATACAGTCCAAGCTTTTTTGCCTGCTCTTGTCCATTTGAGGTAAGCGCTACATCCGTTCTGCCTGTATGCCTGCCGGAAACAGTCCAATCCGTTTCTCCGTGTCGTATTAGATAAATTTTATGATGGGTAAATACCATAGTATACCTTTTGGTTTGCTATTGAATCATATATATTTGTGCAATCTGTTTAAAATTATTCACTTCTTCTGTTATCCAATCCTGGTTTTTTTTAAGTTCTTTAGCCATGTACTTGGCTACAGCTTCTGCGCACTCACAGCTTGCCTTAGCATCTAAAAGAAGAGATCTGGTTCTGCGAGATAAGACATCCTCTAAGGTTCTTGCCATTTCTTTTCTAACAGACCATACGATCTCTGAATAAGTGTAGGGGAGCCTGGGATGAATTTTTTGCTTTAGCATTTTATTTTCTTGTTCCAATGCTTCAATTAAACGTACCTCTGAGCCATAGGCAGACCTAGGTTTTGTGGGATCTAATCCCTCTTTGTGACCATGCAATTTAAGAGTTTTAGTAATACATGCTCTATCTGGAAGATTTCCTATAGTTGCTGCTTTATTAATCGTATCCTCCGCCATTTTTCTATAGGTTGTCCACTTCCCCCCCGTAATGGTAACTAAGCCAGAGCTTGCCACCAAAAGAGAATGATCTCTAGATAAGGCAGCGCTGGCAAGACTATCCGTAGATTTTCTCAAAGGTCTCAGACCTGCAAAAATGCTAAGTACATCTTCTTCTTTAGGTGCAATAGCTAGGTATTTTTTGGCATGATCTAAAAGAAAGAGAATTTCTTTTTTTTGAGGGGTGGGTTCGAGCATGGGTTTTTTAATGGAGGTGTCTGTAGTACCAAGAAGAACTTTGTCATACCAGGGAACTAAAAATAAAACTCTTCCATCTTCAGTTTGAGGGACTAAAATAGCTGTTTCCGAGGGCATAAACTTCTTGGGTAGCACTAAGTGAATACCTTGGCTTGGAGCCATAATAGCCGCAGATTTTGTATCATCTAACCGGCGAATTTGATCGGTAAAAGGACCTGTGGCATTGATAATTACCCTCCCGTGAAGGGTATATGGATTTGCAGTTTCCATATCTTTTACTCTAACCCCAGTGCAAAGCCCTCTTTTTTTTTCTATCCCTGTAACTTTCATATAATTGATAGCTGTACCACCCATTTCTTCAAAAGTACGAGATAGCGTAATCGCCAGGCGCGCATCATCAAATTGACCATCAAAATAAATAATACCTCCTCGAAGGTTTTGAGACTCTAGGGTGGGTATGGCTTTGAGCGTTTCTTTAACGCAGAGACTTTTTGAGGGCTCAAGTCCTAGATTACCTGCCAGAATATCGTAAATTTTGATCCCTATTCCATAGAATGGACCTTCCCACCATTTATAGTTAGGTACTAAAAAGGGGAGGTGATGGACAAGGTGGGGTGCGTTATTGCAAAGTAGCCCTCTTTCTTTGAGAGCTTCAATCACAAGACTTATATTTCCCTGCTGAAGATAGCGCAGCCCTCCATGAATTAGCTTGGTACTTCGACTGGAGGTTCCCTTGGCAAAATCAGACATTTCTAAGAGAAGGGTTTTAAATCCGCGAGAGGCGGCATCTACTGCGCAGCCAAGACCGGTCGCTCCTCCACCGATGATAATGACATCCCATATGTCGGGATAGTCTTCAATTTTTTTTATATTTTGCTCTCGTTTCATACATCCTCCCCTTGCCATCGCTGGCATACCTCTACAGCTTTGCGCCAGTGTAGATACTGATCTTTTGCTTTGCTTACTCCCTCTGAAGGGGTGAAGATTTTTCCCACGCTCCAGCTTGTGCTTATCTCTTCTTTATTTTTCCAGAAACCGATGGCAAGCCCTGCCAGATAAGCTGCCCCTTTAGCCGTAAGTTCTGTAACTTGTGGTCGAATGACAGGGGTATGTAAAAGGTCTGATTGAAACTGCATAAGTAAGTCGTTCACCACAGCTCCCCCATCCACACGTAGCTCCTTGATTTCAAGGTGAGAATCAGATTCCATGGCTTTGAGTACATCCGTCACTTGATAAGCTATACTCTCCACCGCAGCTCTTGCGATATGGGCCCTCGTACTACCGCGAGTGAGCCCAAGAATGACTCCTTTGGCATAAGGATCCCAGTAAGGGGCTCCTAGCCCTGTAAAGGCGGGTACAAAATATACCCCTTCACTTGTCTCTACAGAGCAAGCTAAAG
The DNA here is from genome assembly GCA_040382555.1 of Chlamydiales bacterium. Lineage (GTDB taxonomy): Bacteria > Chlamydiota > Chlamydiia > Chlamydiales > Rhabdochlamydiaceae > VGMB01. The sequence continues at coordinate 6,668 of JBEIFG010000056.1, forward strand.
ACTCTACTTCAGCAGAGGAGGAAATCACTTTAAGATTATCCCTTAACCACTGGACCACAGCCCCAGCAATAAAGACGCTTCCTTCAAGAGCGTAGGTATTTTTACCTCCGATTCTATACGCAATAGTCGTAAGCAAATTATTGCTGGAGTACACCGGGGCATCTCCTGTATTAAGTAGCATAAAACAGCCTGTGCCATAGGTATTTTTTGCCATACCAGCTTCAAAACAGGCCTGCCCAAATAAAGCAGCCTGCTGATCCCCTGCAATTCCACAAATCGGAAGAGGATGAGAAAGGATTTGCGTGGAGGTCATTCCCACTACCTCGCTAGAATCACAGACTTTGGGTAAAATCTGTTTGGGGATATTTAAAATCCCCAAAATTTCCTCATCCCAATCGGAGGTTTGTAAATTAAGCAAGAGGGTTCGGGAAGCATTGCTTGCATCGGTTATATGAAGCTTGCCTTTTGTGAGTTTCCACACCAGCCAGGAGTCCACCGTGCCAAAGGCTAAATCACCCTGCTCTGCCAGCTGTCTAGCTCCTGGTATATGGTCCAGTAACCAGCATATTTTCGTGCCAGAGAAATAGGGATCAAGAATTAAGCCTGTTTTTTGTTTAAATAAAGGTTCGAGGCCTTTAGCTTTAAGGGACTGGCAAATATCTGTAGTTCGGCGATCCTGCCAAACGATGGCGTTGTAGATCGGTTGAGAAGTTTTTTTGTGCCAAAGGATGGTAGTTTCTCGTTGATTAGTAATACCCACACCTGCAATTTCTTGCAAAGAGATGCCTGTCATGGCCAGCACTTCTGATACTACCCCAATTTGAGAAGACCATATTTCGTTGGGGTCATGTTCAACCCAGCCTGGCTTGGGGAAAATTTGAGAAAATTCTTTTTGAGCCTTAGCACAGATATTTCCATCCGCATCGATGAGTATAGCTCTTGAACTGGTAGTCCCTTGATCTAACGAAAGAATATATTTCATACAATTCCCTTTTTCAAATATGCATTATATTTTTTTGAGTTGCTGTCAATATATAACTAAAAATGGTATTCAATTTTTTTATGAGTAAATAGGCAAGTAACGAGGTGTATATGAGTATATTTTGGGGGGAGTTTATCGGTACCATGCTGTTAATTCTTTTGGGTAACGGCTCTGTAGCTAATGTGTTGCTGACGGGATCTAAAGGAAAGGCAGGGGGTTGGATAGTTATTTCTTGTGGCTGGGGCTTTGCCGTCACAGCGGCTGTATATGTGACAGGCTGGGTGAGTGGCGCTCATATAAATCCTGCTGTAACTCTTGCGCTGTGTTTCATTGGCAAATCAAGTCTTGCTACTTTGCCATATTACCTTTCAGGTCAGTTGCTAGGAGCTATGTTTGGAGCTACTTTGGTATGGATAATTTATGGACCTCATTGGAAAAAAACAGAGGATCTATCTGCTAAACTAAGTTGTTTTTGTACTCAACCAGCGATTCGCTCTTTCAAATGGAACTTTCTTTCTGAGTGCTTATCCACTGCGATTTTGCTACTTGGCATACTAGGTATTATGGATGCGCACAATAATCTAGTGGCAGGAGTTGGACCTCTTGCGGTGGGATTCTTGGTTTTTAGCCTTCTACTTAGTTTAGGGGGACCCACGGGTGTCGCTATCAATCCAGCGCGTGATTTAGGACCAAGGATCATGCATGCGATGTTGCCACTGGGTAAAAAAAGAAATTCAGACTGGTCTTACAGTCTTATTCCTGTGGTGGCACCCATATTAGGAGGATGTTTAGGGAGTGGTTTTTATAAATACTTTATCTCTATGCGTATTCCGTTTGAGGGATTTATTCGCTAAAAAGATGCTTGAGGATTAGGTCTCCATAAAGGGCTTTTTTTTCAGCGTAGTGAGCAGCAAAGTAATTAAAAGAGCTACAAAAATCCAACCCATCAAATAAAAGGTGTCGTCGAGGGCTAGTGCTTTGGATTGCATATTCAAAGCATGTTCTAGCTCGGCTGTGGCTGGCTTGCCTTGCATATGAAAGAATGAATACTCTTTGAGATAATTTTTAGTCAGCGTCGAAAATGAGGTTAGTTGCTCGCCAAGTCTTTCGTGAAAAAAAACACTTCTTCTCCACCACACAGTAGTAAAAAATGCAGCTCCTAGGCCGCCAGCTAAATTTCTTGCCATTTGAAAAATTAAATTCCCTTCATTGCCCTCTTGTGAAGAAACATTTTCCAGACACATTTTTTGAATGGGAGCAAGAAATAAAGCCAGGGAAAATCCAGAGAGTACCCTTGATATGGCAAGGCGTAAAAAATCAATATCGGCAGAGAAAGTAGAGGTATAAAAACTCGATATTAGAAAAAGCAGAATCGCTACACTTAAGGGGATTCTTGGATCAAATCGATGAATCTTGTAGGCAAAAATACTTAAAAGGAAGGTGGCTATTACGATATGACCTGTAATAATCCCTACCCA
>JBEIFG010000057.1:0-8968 GCA_040382555.1 Chlamydiales bacterium
GTTGCATATTGCAAGCTTGAATTTTTAAAAATAAAAACAAATCTAAATCATTTTGCACTGAAATACAAAATTTTGATCAAAGCTAATCAAATAGCTTACTAGGAGCTTAAGAAATAGTTGGTAGCGTATGGTGAGTTACTTCATTTTATACCCGAAACTACCCAGGGCAAAGTGGAAGAAGGCGCAACCCCTAAATGCAAGCGAGGGCTTTCCTAATACCACCACAAGAAGATGAGATTCATTTAAATAAAAAAAGTATACTTTTATTTTATATTAATTTATAATTAAAATGATAATTATCAATTTAAAGAGGTTTATTTATGTCTTTGAGTCCTGTAATCAGTACAAAAATGACACAAGAGCAACCAGTCCAAGCAGGCAATTCTCCCATAAGTAAGCTACCTGATGATCTTATTTACAAATTGGTTTCTTTTCTAAATGAGCAGGGGATTCAAAATTTTTGTTTTACAAGCAAAAAGTTCTCCAAAGCCACTGTAGTGGCAGCATGCAGAAACGAACCGGAGTTGATAAAAAAATTTTTAGAATTACCTATTTATCGTTTAGGCAATATCCAACTCTTTTCGTTGCAAAAAAAATTAAATGGGATAGTGGAGCGATTAAGCACTCAGGATTTTTTGAATCTTAAAAGTCTAAAAAACCATATTTTACCCCTTAGGGCAGAAATTATACATCATTTTGGTACAGAAGATACCCTACTAATTCAAAATATTTTTATAGACTCCTCTCCTAGTAATTTCCTTCATTGCATTCCCGAAGAAATAGCCTTTGAGAGAAATGGAGGGGCTCAAAAAATTGAAGACATGTTTGCAAGCCCCCATGAATTTTATGAATGGGAATTTATAGAGACTATAAAAATTCTTGTGAATATGAAAAAGTTTGATCGTGCCCACGACTTGGCCCAAAGGATGCATGACCCGTTGAATAAGAAGAGTTATACATCTTGGATAATGAAACAAAAGCAGCGAAACCTACCTACAGCTTGAAGAAGTTTTTTTCAGAAAAGAATGCAATTATCTCTTTATGTCGATGTTTGGGAGCCTAGATTGTTACATGTCCTTTGTAAATAATTGGATCATACTAAAATTGTTATGGCGGGCTGCGTGAAAAAGAACCTCAAGCTTTAGACGTGGGCGCATTGAATAACCTGCTGTAAGTAATAGAAGGATATCGAGACTGTTTGCAGAAGCTGCCATCTCTATCGCTTCCTCTCGTGACTTAAGATCGATCTCATGACCTGAAATAAGCATTTGCAAGGCAGGCTTATTTTTTTCATATACAGCATAACAGATCAGATCCCCTCGTTGTAAAGAAGAGGTATCTAATTGATCCAGCAGCTGATAAAGTATATCCATATCTTTAGAAAAAATGGCCCCCCTAATCGCAGAATGAACACCTTCTATACTTAGCGGATATCTTGAGGTGATATAGGCAAATATATCCATATATCTATTTCTTACGGCCTCACAAGCAGCACTATCTATGTGTTCTTGACAGAGTGTGTAGCACTGAAGTAAATCACAAACTAGGGTAAAATGATTACACTTCACAGCTGCAAGAACTGCATATCCTGCGTAAATCGATCTAGGATTTACGCTATGTAATACCTGATGGATCATCGGGGCATCGTTTAAAACAGCTGCCATTGCTATAAATTCCACTCTATGAGAGGGTGAAAGCGTTTCCCCATTTTGAAGGCGATGAAATACCTGCTCTTTGTGGCCAGATTTTAGCTGAGTTAATAACTCTTTGCTATTTTCATGTAGATCCATCAGGAAATCTCTGGCCAGGGAGGCATCTGAAGGAATAGGTTCTTTAAGCCCTGTAAAAAGACCTTTCACGATTTCTATGCGCCCCATCTGAATACATCTATCTATGATTTGATATTGATGAGATGGATGGATCCAATCTGGGCAGTGAGTAACTACTTCAAGAGGTCTCCAAAGAGCATCTAAAAAAAAGCTATCGATATTTTTTTTAAAAAAACCCATGGTTAAGTATTTACCGATGTGATTTAAGCCCTCCACATCCTCCCTTCCAATAAGTGTATAGGCTAGTGTTTGCCAATGCTTCTCTTGTTGCTTTCTGGGGATTATAGTGTGAATGTAGCTTTTGATTTCATCTAAAGAACCCTTATCTTCCACAGGATGAAACAGATCCTCCCCTATATGATCATGGATCGCACCATAGGCTGAATACAATGACCACCTTTTATTTACTTGAGCTAAGACAGTAGAGCAAAACGTATGATTTGTCTTTAAAACGGTATCTGAGAGACTTACGGAGATCCCCTTCGCCCACTCCACGATCTCCATATTTTTGAGCCGAAGATACATATGGGGCAGATTTTCATGGAAATATTTGCAGGAACTTAAAAGGGAAGGCATGTCTGAAAGCTCTAAAAATTTCAGAATAAAAGGACCTAAATGATCAAACACACAGATGCAATCTTGAGTTACATCTTTTAGCTCTTTGGGCTCACGAAGTAAACCAGGCACACTAGAATTTGTAAGAACTGAGAGGCTCATAATAATTTAAAAAAAAGTAAAGCAGAGTAGAATAAAGCATTTCTTAAAAAATTACAAATTAAAGTTTATGCCCTTTTTTAGGTGATTTCACCGAAAAATAGAATCTTTTCGCAATAGAACTCATGGTTTGGTATAGCCTACAAGAAGCTCCCCTTGCGCCCTGAGTTTTTTCCATAGAAGGTGAATTACCCAATTCTTTGATTTGCACACATGGGATATCTAATGGATCCCACTGATTCACTAAGTGGACGCTATGCTCTAATTGGGGGCCTGCATGGATGAAGCTTGAGTAGTGGGATATCGTTTCCTCTCCTCCTTCTATGGGCAAGCTTTTTTGGCTGCAGAGCTTTATTTTTTCTAAATTTGCTTGCGTCAAAGAGGATCTGGGTAAAGGCCGCATTCGGCTTTGAGAATAAGCGATTTCAAGACTTGTACAAGTCATGTGGACCTCTATCTTTATTCCATTCAGTTTTTCCAAAACTTTAAATCCAAGCTCACCACTCAAAAACAAAGTAAAGCCAAGGCTTAATCTTTTTCTCCTACTTCTATAGAAATAGGCGATTATCTTCAATGGTTTCCGCATGTCCATCCCAGCCTTTGAGATCAAAGGTAAAAATATGTAGAGTTTAAAAGAACTCTAATCTGCATTTTTGTCTTTAAGAATCCCCCATTCAACAGCCTTTTTTAGATTTTCATAAAAATTCCATCAACAAATCTTTCCTTTAAATTCATTAGCAATCTATATTGTTTTTTTGCACAACAAGGAATCATTTATGAAGGCCCGCCACCTACTTTCTGTATTTGGCTTTTGTTTGTATGCGAATTCTCTTTCTGCAACAGACTATTGCTTTGTGGATAAAAAACACCATTGGCACTTTGAGTCTGATTTTGCAGCAATGAGCAACGCCAGTTTCTATCGACCTTCCTCTGTAGACAATACCCAGATGCAGTATGCAGAGGGAACTAGCTCTTTATACTATAACCATTTTGTGTCAGAAAATAATGCTATCGTAGCGCAAGCTGGTCTGAATTATACCCATGTGGGCTGGGACAAAAACCCTGCCTTTTCTGGTGAAAACTACTACTACGGAATTTTTTCCGTATCTCTTGTGTCTTACGCCATCGAGCGCTGGCGCTGGATCGTCAACGGAGGGATCTCGTTTGATATCACAGAATGGAATGTAGGTCAATCGGGAGTCTATTATGCTCTTTTGTGGGGAAGATACCAGTACACACAAAATTTTGCATTTCATTCGGGCTTTTTCGGATATGTATCCTCTAACGCCAGAAATGGGTACATGCTTCCAATCCTAGGATGTGACTGGTGGTGGACTAAGAGCTGGGAATTTAAGCTAGTATTTCCTCTTGAGACTTCAGTAAACTACCATTTTACCAGAAACTGGTCTAGCTCGCTGATGTTTACCACTTTTGGAGGTCCTTATCGATTTCCAAGAAGAATGCATGAAGGAATTGGTGTGTATGAGGATGGGATCTTTGAAATATACTCCAACGGTGTAGAATTAGATCTTAGATACGCCACGATTGGATGCTTGCGAGCGGGTGTTGGCGGTGGTTATAATTTTGGGGGATGGATGGAAATGAAAGACTCCAACAATCATCATAAACAATACTATAAATTTGACGCTTCCGGATACGGAAGAGCCTATCTAAACTTTACTTTTTAGGCCTATGAAGCGGGCCTTTATCGGGCCCCTAAACTAAAAAAAAAATCTATCGATACGTGATGGTAGAACCTCTTTAATTTCAGATCAGAGCCCCGAAAAAGCCTCTCACAGATCAAGGCTCAGCAGATCGCTTTTATCTTACATTTCTTCCTATTTCAGCGCCTTTAAGCACTAATAGATAGTATCTTATATCTTTAACAAGGATGGTTTAGCTTGGACCAGAATCGCCCGATGCCTTCCAGATTCGACTTCCCGGATAGCAGAAATTCAGCTCATTTGCCTATCCCCCCTTGCGTTAGGCTAGCAATCTGAATGGGGAAAGTTCCGCTGGATTAACCTGTTTCTTTGGCAATTTTGACGAGCAGGCAGACCACGTCACTTTTAAATCACTTATTGTTAATTTTTTAAAAAGCTAAATTAAAAAAAGCAATCAAATAAAATACAATTCAGATAATTTAATAAATCTTAATAATTAAAAAACACCCCGTTGATAAAATATAATTAACAACAAGAGGTTTATTATATGACATCAAATGCCATTCAGGGACAGAAATATGTAAAAATCTCACAAGGTGATATTCAAGATAAGGGTTTTGTGCCAAGAAGCGAAGCTACGTTTAAAAAAGCCAAAAAGGAATCACCAACCGCTCTTCGATTCGATATGATTCCTTTTGTACTTTCCAAGATAAGTGGAGCTGTTAGTTCGGTAGTTCCCTCCTGTTTTAGCAAAGTCTACCATCTGGTAGGAAGAAATTTACATGTTCAACCTATTCAAAGTATGTATGGGTGGTTTGCTTCCGGAGATGAGGCTTATATAACTCTTAAAGATATAACAAAATACAAAAGGGGCTTGATTCAAACGGGGGACCGGTCCCCTGAAAAGCTTGAAGCGACGAGAGTGCTTCTCACGTATTTGCAACATCATAAACTTCAAATTAATAAATTCAAAAATATTGAAATATTACGTGATTGTGCATTAACACTTGATGAAGTAGAGATGTTGAATAAACTCCTTGCTCCTGTAATAAAAAAGGCAAAATCTACAGAAGCAAAAACATGTTTTTGTGGCTTTCAGCGCTTATTTCCAGCTAAAATCACAGAAAAACAAATCACTAGCCGCATTCACGCCTCCTTTGCCGCTTTAGTAAAGGGAACAAAATCAAAAGATCTTGCCCTGGCAAGAGGAATAATTGCACCTTTAGCAATCACACAAAAAATAGATCATTCTCTCTCTGAGGAATTACGGCAATTCCGCCCGAAAGAAGATTCTGCAGCAACAGTTTACGCTAATGAAAATTCTCTCGAGACTCCTCAATCCCATTTGAGGGTTAGTGAGTTAAAAAAAGGGCGGCAAACCTCCCCTATTAACCATCATGTTCACGTATTTCAAAAAGAGACAAAAGAAGCAGTTTTTATACGCCACGGAGCCCCTGCCACACACGGCGGAACCAAGTTACAAACCCTCCTAGATCGCCTAAAACCAGGTTGGGAAAATGCATACGATGCCTACAACGCAATCATCAAAGATACTACAAATAATGAAGATGCTAAAGAGCTCAAGCAAAAAGTGAATCAATCTATAGCTCAAATGCTTACTATCACTGAATCTGCCATAGATGCATCCCGTAAGTTAGAGGGCACAGATCCTTTCTACTTCGCAGAGATTGGTTTACTTAGCCCTGAAGATAAAAAAGAACGCTCACTTCTTTTGCAGTCTTATATTGCTATGAGGAGTATCGAAGATCAGTTCTCGATTAACCCTGTATCGAAAAAAATAGAAAAGAAAACTCCCAAAAATGCATCCACAAACAAACCGATATCATTTCTATTTATAAATCAGGCTATTAATGAAAAGAAGATTACTAAGCTAGATGACGAAGACAAGATCAATGCTGAAACCCTTAAAAAGCTTGAAGAGCGAATTAAGCAAATGTTTCCTTCTGATCTTTCAGGTTGGACCGAGGATAACGACAAAGTTCCAACTCCACCCGATACGCAGCGCACATTGGATCCAGAAGAGGAGGATGCACAAATAAATGCGCTTCTACCAAATTCCAATCGCAATTCAGTGAATTTAGCAATGGATGATTCCGATAATAAACAATTTGCCTTATTACGTGCTACTAAAAAAAATCTTAAAACTATTCTTACAAATCCTGAACGCCCCTATGGGGATGTGGAATTTGTAGAAACATTTCACCTCTTATGTAGAGCTTTAGACATACCCGTGGGGATTTTTTGTAAAAGTGGTAAAGATAGAACCGCACAAGTCACCGCCCATCTTGCTACAAAACAGTTAGAACTTAAAGAGGAGCAAAAGGAAGGAATTATTCGAGGAGTTTCTTTAAAACTCACCAGTATAAATACGGATAAACGCGAAGGTTATGTATTTAACTCTTGGCAACGGGAACATCTTCACAAGGATTTACGCCCTCCTTTGGATACCTGTAATTCAAGTGTTTCAGCTTAAAATTATTTAAGCACCCTTAATTTATTAAGGGTGTTTTTTTATCTGTTTTATTTGATAATCTATAAAATAATAAAATAAGAGTTATTTATGTCTGCTTTATCTTCACTTGTTCATACTCCTTCATCCAATACCTCCAAGCATCCCTTAAATGATTTAAATCTGGCTTCAGCCAGCACCCCTTCTTACGGGCAGAGATTACTTGATGCGCTAAGCCGGGCTCTTCCGGATGACATCTCAGATACTCCCACCAAACGGTTGAGGACAGAGGGTACTATGGCAAATCCAACTACCCCTACCGAATCGTCCTTGGGCTCTATTCATTCCACTGAAGCTTTGGTTAGAGGTATATCGCCTATATCTAGGGCCGGTAGCCCTTTTTCTTTTTCGGATCTACTTTCTCCGTCCCATACAGCATGTCCCCCCACTCCCTTTTGTAGTAGCCAGGCAAAGAAAACGATCCCTCCATTTGTAGATGCTGCTTTAAGGATTCATAGAACAGGTAAGATTGTGAAAAATAGTACCGAGTACTTGGTAGCGCCGGTTAGGGGTATAAGGGGGCAAAACTCTCAAATCTTTCAGATCACTTCCCGATCCCCATTTCTTGAGGGACTATCCAACAATCAAATCTACATTAAAGTATTTTTAGAGGAGCATTTAGAAAAAAGCCCCCTATGGATTGCAGGTAAGGATGGATACCTAGCAAGCACCCTAGAGCAGTATGAGGAACTGGAAAGCTCTAATTTACCCCACGTACCCATATATAATGTGGCTACTGCCAAAACAGACGGATACCTAATTGTAAAAAAACTCAACCCATTTCAAATCCCCTGGAGTGCTGATACCTCCCTCGATTCTCTATCTGCTACTCATAGATCTTACTTAGATCAAATCAAATCTTTTGTGGAATATGGAGTAAAAAGCGCATCATGTATTCCTCTTGACCTAAATAAAGGAAACTTTGGCATAGATGAAGAGGGTAAACTCTTGCTACTTGACTATATGGAAGTAAAAGAAGATGAGCCTTATGCATTTGAGCTCATCAAAAACATCTGTTTAGATAGCCTATCTATGCAAAGCCCTTCCATCCGCGCCTATTTGGCATCTTGAAAAGAGCAGAAGACAGGTAAGATAAGTTCTTACCTGCTTTCTACTTCTTTAAAGAAAGTGGGGAAAAGATTTTATTTTGTTAACACAAATGAGTTTACAAACGCGTTGTAATTCATTTCATCATACTTCTGCACTTCACATTCCATAGCCATAAGATAGAGGCTATTTTTTACCATCATAGCTCGGCCTTTAAAATACACAGAACCGCTACGTATGAAAAAATCAAGAGCTTCATGTCCTTGTACTAAGACCAAATCTGCAAAAATTAATTGATTACCAGGGTTGTGGGTTAAAATCCCATTAAGAAAGGCTTCTAAACTCATATGAGCAAATCTTTCATCCACAAATTCTGGGTACTGGGCAATCAGAAGCATAAAAATGGTTTTAGGATCGGTAGAAGAAATGTAGGCATCATATTTTAAATCGTATCCTTCTTCGGGCATATTCATTTTTTCTGATACATGCTCAGGTTTTACAGGAAACTTCATCTGGCATTTTCCTGATGACGATTGAAAATCGTGCCAATTCTGTGAAACCATTTGGTGCTTTGCATCTAATGCAGCTATCGCTTCATTTTCGATTGCGACCATTGGATTCATAAGGAAACAACTTCCGAGTACTGCCATGAGTACCCCTTTACCACTTAAACGAATTCTTTCTTTCATAACTGCCCCACAAACCTTTCTTTTATTAATTTTTATCCATGCGAAAATAACAATCCCATCAACCAGAAAAAAGCTATCACAAGCCCTAGCGACATAAGAAGCGCCAGTAGAGATTTCCAGGAGGAAAATCTCTGCACTTCCGATACTCCTTGAATCAGCAATACCAATGACCATATAGACATAGTGGTTTGCGTCAAAAATACACCCATCAGTAAAAGAGATTCTTTTTGGGTAAAAGCGGCTGTCTCAAATAAATCTGTGAATAATGACCCCTTAAAGGCAGTTATGAGTGCAGCCCATATTAGAATACTTATGATATTGGTAATGTTAGACCAGCTGACCGCACATCGAATTTGTAAGTATGAAGCGCTTCCCCCCAGCCATTTACCAGTGAGATATAAGAGAGCGCTTGTAGCTGTAATACCAATCATCCCTGCAAATAGAGATAGAAACAAACAACCCAGCACGATGCCTACCAAAGAGTATGAAAGTCCA
>JBEIFG010000058.1:0-8903 GCA_040382555.1 Chlamydiales bacterium
AAACGGAACTCTTACTCTCATGGTGTCGATGACATTCTTAAAATCTAAAAAGATAGCTTGGGCAGTTTCAGGTCTTAAATAAGCGAGGTCTCCTTCTGCACCTGTTTTGCTCATCGGTGTGTGAAACATTAAATTGAAGTGCCTTGCACTGGTAAAGTCTGAAGCGCCGCATTTAGGACATTTCAATCCATGGGACTGTACTTCTGAGGTCATCTCTTGTAAAGTCATTCCGTCGGCATCTTTTCCCAAGGCAGTTTCAATCAAATGATCGCAGCGAAATCTCCCTTTGCATGCCTTGCAATCGATTAAGGCATCATTAAATCCCTCAACATGTCCGGATGCTGCCCATGTTTTGGGATGCAGTAGAATAGGTCCATCGAGCCCTACCATATCCCTTCGTTGCTGTACAAACATCTTCCACCAAAGATCTTTGATGTTTTTCTTGAGGGCAACCCCGTAAGGTCCAAAAGAATAGGTGTTGGCAAAACCGCCGTATATTTCCGACCCGGGATATATAAAGCCCCTACGTTTACATAAAGCCACAATAGGTTTAAGTGAATCTTGGTTGTTTGTCTGCTTTTCCGCTTTTTCTGTGCTCATATCGATCTGCTCGTGTTGAGAAATAGTAGAGCTAAGTATGCCTATAGATGGATTAATTATGAAGTATTCCCTACTACGAGCTCTTTGTTTGCCGCAGCTCTTTAAAAATTAGGGAAGTACACTGGGCAAGATCGTAAAATATTTCTAGGGCAGAGCGGTCAGAAGCTTGAGAAAAACCCTCACCCGCAAATAAAGGAGTAAAGTCAATAGAGGGGAGTGACAAACACTTTGTTTGCAGATCGGAAAGAATGTGTATTTGGTCGGGAAAACCTGCGTTGGGTAACTTTTCTAACGTTTTTAAAAAATCTGTTTGTATTACGCGAGATAGCCTCCCATTATAGGCCTCCGTGAGGACAGTGGGTTTAGCCATGTATTTTTTAAACGCTTCTTTGAAGCATGCAGGGGCTCCACTCTCTGCACAGATCGCAAAGGCAGTACCCATCTGGACCGCATCAGCACCTAAAATCAAGGCTGCTGCTATTTGTTTCGCATGGATGATCCCCCCAGCTGCAATCAGTGGAAGGGACGAGACCTCCTTGGCTTGAGGGATCAGGTCCAGCAAGCTAACGAGACCTTCTCTACAGGGAGTAAGAAAAGTGCTTCTGGGACCTCCAGCTTCTTCCCCCTGAAGTATGATGGCATCAACTCGCAGTTGGTTGAGGTGCTTGACTTCCTTAAGTTGGGTGGCTGTGCCAAATACGGCAATCCCAGCTTTTTCTAGGCGCTGCCTTTGGCTCTTAGAAATACATCCCAATGAAAATGAAAATATAGGGATTTTTTCTTCAATAAGAACATCCAGTTGATCTTCAAACGTATAAGCAGGTCGTAGGCACTCAAACCTTCCCGGCAGTCCTAGTTTTTTTCGGTAGGGATTTAAGGCAACTTGTGCTTTTATGCTTTGCTCACTAGCTGCGGTGGGTGAGGCAGCGTACAAGTTGACGATAAAGGGTTTATGGGTTTTTAATCTGAGCGCTTCAATAGCACTTCGTAGCTCCTTAGGACTCATGTGAGCCGCCCCCAAGGAACCCAGCCCCCCCGCACAAGAAATGCTGCTGACAAGCTCGGGGGTAGTGAACCCTGCCATCGGGGCAAGCAGCAAGGGAAAGTCTAGGTGAAAGCGTTTGGTAAAGCTGTTATGCGGCCACTGAGGTGTCATATAGTCCTCCTTGAGTGCGTAAGTAAAAAGCTATCCATTTAAACTTTTCCCTGGCAATAAAAAATCACAGATATTAAAAAATATTTTAATGATCAACTATTATTTAAGGGGAAGTATGTCATCATTTTTTTCATTAAATGCAGTAAAAAAATTACAGGAGCTTGCAAAGCAGCCCATCGATTTATCTGCCAGTGATGTGCTAAATGCCAAGAGGGTAGAGTCTTTGGTTCAAGAGTCCTTAGGCTTGAAGTTGTGCTACGCTACAGAAAGAGTCAATGATGAGGTCCTTACGGCTCTAGATGAGCTTTCTAGCGAATGTGGGGTAATCGAAAAAATGAAAGCCTTGCAAGCTGGTGAAGTAATCAACAGAATTGATGGCTTTGAAAGCGAAAATCGTTCAGTGCTTCATACTGCTATGAGAGATTTTTTTGATCATACAGAAACCTCAGGTGTGGCTAAAGAAGCCGCGCTGGCTGCGTATGCGGAGCTAGAGAAGTTAACTCAGTTTTTAAAAGAACTTGAAAAATCAGATCGTTATACGGATATGGTTCAAGTGGGTATTGGAGGTTCAGATTTAGGGCCAAGAGCTGTGTACATGGCACTAAGAGCCTACCAAAAACCAGGACGAAGAGCTCATTTTTTTTCTAACGTCGACCCCGATGATGGCGCTGATGTAATGAATCAATTAGATCTGTCTAAAACTTTATTTGTTATCGTTTCCAAATCAGGATCGACCCTTGAGACAAGAACCAATGAAGAATTAGTGCGGGATCGCTTGAAGCAAGCGGGACTCCATCCCAAAGATCACCTGATTGCCGTTACCGGCAAGGGTAGTCCTATGGATGATCCGGAAAAATATTTAGCTTCTTTTTATATTTGGGATTTTATTGGAGGAAGATACTCTGTGACCTCGATGGTAGGGGGAGTTATCCTAGCATTTGCTTTGGGTATGGATCGATTCTTAGAGTTTTTAAGAGGCGCTAGCGCCATGGATAAGTCTGCTTTAAGTAAAGAAAAAAACCTCCCCTTGCTTTCCGCTTTATTATCGATTTGGAATCGCAATTTTCTTAAGTTGCCGACCCAAGCTATTATTCCGTATTCTCAAGCGATGTCCCGCTTTCCTGCTCATTTACAGCAATTGAATATGGAATCGAACGGTAAACGTATTGACCGCCATGGCAGAGCTGTGGATTTTGATACAGGAGCTATCTATTGGGGTGAACCTGGTACCAATGGACAGCACTCGTTTTTTCAGCTTATCCATCAAGGTACTACCATTGTGCCTGTGGAATTTATTGGGTTTGCTAAGAGCCAGTATCATCAGGATGTTTTATTTAAAGACACTACTTGCCAAGAAAAGCTTCTTTCCAATTTATTTGCTCAATCTGTAGCGCTGGCTACAGGGCAAAAAAACCCCAATCCGAACAAGGTTTTTCCAGGGAATAGGCCCACAAGAATTCTTTTAGCAGAGCGTCTTGATCCCTACACTTTAGGTATGATCCTTGCCTACTACGAGCATGCAGCAGCGTTTCAAGGGTTTCTTTGGGATATTAATTCTTTTGATCAAGAAGGGGTCCAGCTTGGTAAGGTGCTAGCTTCTCAGTTCATTGATTTATTCGCTAGCAAACGCTACGGCAAAGATGCAGACGCTAAATCTTTTCCCTTAGGTAATGCTTACTATAACCATATCGAAGAGTTCCAAAGAAAATAATTCATTTTTCATGCAAAACGCCTTCTGTTAGTTAGAAGGCGCTTTTTCTATATTCTCATGCCGAATCCTTCCTTGCTCGATAAGAAAGCGCTTTTTTACTTCTATAGGCTCAAGAGAGAATTCCGTGGGAGAGGTAAGAAATATCTGACCTAGTGAAGATGTATGCTTAATAAGCATAGCACTTCTTTTAGCATCCAGATGGCATCCAAAATCATCAATACCGACGATGGGGCTTGTTCCAAGCGATTCCTCTAAAAGATCTCGCTGCCCAAGATAAAGAGAGGTGACTAAAGACCGAATTTGTCCTTGGCTCGCATATAATTTAGCTTCTTTTGAGCGAATAAAAAAATGAATATCATCCCGATGGGGACCTTGTAGCGTAGTTTTTAAGTGAAGTTCCTTACCTCTCATTTTTTGGTATCTTAAGAAATAAAATGCGGTAGGATCCTCACTGGAAGTGGAGGGGGGGAAGGATCTTTCAAAATGTATATCTAACGTATCGGCTCCCTCTGTTAGCAAGTTTAAGTAGGGGCGGGCTTTATCGATCAGGTCTTTTATGTGTTGCTCTCGAGTAGCGTATAGGTAGGCAGAGGCACTTGCCATAATCTGCTCCCAAGGTGCAATCCCGGAAGTGGTTTGCTGTTTAAGAAGAGTGTTTCTTTGCTTCATCGCTTTCATATATCTTCCAAGGTGATATACATAGAGGGGATCTTTTTGGGCGATATGAAGATCTATGAAATGACGCCTGCTAGCAGGGGAACCTGTGACTATGGAGATATCCTCTGGTACGATAAAAATAGAGGGTAAAATACCGAGTAAAGAGGAGAAGGTAGTGTGGAGAGATCCGTTGTACTGTATTTTTTTAGTTTTTCCATCAAAATACAATGAAAGAGTTTGATCTACCCCTTCTTTATAAAAAAGCGCTTCTATGTGAAAAAAAGAAGCACCGGATCGAATGATATCAGCAAGGTGGATCGTACGAAATGACTTGCCGGTACTTAACAGAGAGAAGGCTTCTAGCAGATTCGTTTTTCCTTGAGCATTCTCTCCGTGTATCATGTTGGTGCCGCGGCAGAGGTCTATCTCTGCACACTCATAATTTCGAAAATTGCGAAGTACAAGCTTTTCTATCCACATTCTTTGTTACACATCAAGACGCATAGGCATAAGCACAAAAAGTGCATTAGAAGAATCGGTAATTAGGCCAGGATTATAGGAGTCACTGATTTCAAAATTTACAGTTTCATCTTTGCTATGCCGTAAAATATCTAGGAAATAGGTAGGGTTGAAAGCTATTTCTAGCTTTTCTCCCCCATAATTCGCAGGCATATGTACTCTACCTTCACCGATATCTCCGCTAGTTGCAGATAGGTGAAGCTCGCCAGTAGTAAAGGTAAATCGGACCGATGAGCTATTTTCTGAGGTGAAAAGAGACACTTGGCGAAGCAATGAGATTAACTCCTCCCTATGCACTTGGATAGGATTCTTTTTTTTCTCCGGAATGATTCTAGAGATATCTGGATACTGACCTAAAATAAGTTTTGAAATTAAAAGAGAAGAGCCAATTTCAACCGCTACTTTATCTTGCATTAACGTGATAAGCGCTCGTTCTTCTTTCAGATCAAGAAGCCGGATGATTTCTTCTACAGCCTTAATAGGAAGAATATAAGAGCCATGAGCGTCTGTTGCATTCTCTAAAGGGGTGAAAGATTTAGCTAATTTTTTTCCATCAGTTCCGATGAAAGTGGCTGTAGCGTTAATGGTTTGTACCAAAACACCATTTAGTACTTGTCTGCTGTCATCACGTGCTGCAGCGAAAGCTGTTTTAGATAGCATGTCGCGCAGTGTGCTTGTCATCAAATCAATGCGCGAACCGGAAGTCATATCAGGAAGGGAGGGGAACTCCTCTTTGGTCATGCCATGAATTTTAAAATGAGAAGATCCTGAATGGATAGTGGCTATTTCAGGAGATTGCAAATGAATCTCCACTTGAGGGGCAGTGAGCTCACGAGCCAATTGGAAGAAGCGCTTAGCCGGAAGAGTAATTGAACCTTCTTGCATTACTTTCGCTTCTGTATGTACTCTCATGCTCACTGTAAGGTCAGTGGCACTTAGGATCAGTTGATCATCAATAGCTTCAAGTAAAAGATTGGCTAAGATAGGTATGGCTGGCTTTGCTGGAACGATATTTTGTATCTTTCCGATCAAGGTGATAAGGTCCACCTTCGAAATGATGACTTTCATAGTCCGTTTGCTCCCGTGTATATGCTATTTGGTTAGCGGATAATAATAGAATCGCTCGGTATCGTCAAATACTATTCGTACCCACCTTTCAGTGCGCGATCCATATCTCTTTGATGTTCTCGAGACTTTAGAGCCTCACGTTTATCGTAGTTTTTTTTACCTTTGGCCACACCGATTTTCACTTTAATGATCCCTTTACGAAGATACATAGAAAGGGGGATTAAAGTTAAACCTTTTTCTTGAGCTTGTTGTTTTAAAATAAAAGCTTCTCTCTTGTGTAAAAGGAGTTTTCTTTCTCTTTTTTCTTCGTGATTATATACATTTCCAAACTTGTAAGGGGCTATGGAAGCGTTCTTTAAAATCACTTCGTTATTCAAAGCAACAAGTATGTAAGAGTCTTGGAGGCTACCACCGTGAGCACGTAGCGACTTTACCTCGGTTCCAAGAAGAACAATGCCCGCTTCATATGTGTCTAAAACTTCATATTCGTGAAAGGCTCTGCGATTGGAAACTAGCTCGCTATCTTCTTGTTTTGCCATACTCTTATCCTTTATGCGCTAAAAACTCTACTTGTCGTAAGTATGCCTGAAGAGAGGGTTATTATCTCGCAAAAAGAGAATGTCCTATCGAGGTAACTCGGAAGCATGTTCTATCAGATACCGCACCTACTTGCACTATGCCCGCTTCAAAAAGCCATTCTAAGATCACAGTGCGAAGGAATGTTTTTTCCTGAGCGTTGTACTCAGGCAAGGCATACTTCCAGTTTCTGCCAGAGCGCTTTAGAGAAACGATAGCTTCTTCTTTTAGGGGGGCAGAGATCCCTTTTAGGAAATCTTCGTAAAAGACCCAGCCTTTGCCCAAAGCCCTAACAATGCTTTTTTCCGCCTCGCGTAATGCTTTTTCAGAATAGATAGCGTCTGCGCTGCCTAGTTGCAGAGGTCGATTTAATGGATGACGGTATAGAAACATGGCACGGCTTTCAAGTCTCATCTCTAGCCACTCGTGCGCTCTTTCATGTAACGATAGTTTTTTATCTGTGACTTCAGCTAGCTTCACGAGTTGTATTTTTGCAATAAGATGATGGACATACTTTTCTAGCAAAGAGGCTTCCATACTTAGCTCGGAAAAAGAAGAAAGTATAGATGCTAACGCTTTTTCGCTGGGTATAAGCAGACCCTCTTCGGTTCGATCCATAGGTATGGGTTGCTTTTTTGCTTTTTCTAAAATAACAGCCATGTCCTGAACAAAAGAATAATCATGCGGACGCTTGTAGCTTATCAAATCTACCTCTTGCAATGAAGGGGTTTCAGATTCTTTAAGAAACGTCATGTATTCTTTCCACTCATGAAAAGGGGTGACTTTTTCGTGCCATAAATCATCGATCTTTTTATATCCAAGGCAACAGACAAAATTGAACTCTAAATGGAGCATGTACTCTTCGAATTGCTCTTTGCTCAATTGGTATTTTTCAATGAGGTATTGCGCGCGAACTTCTAAGTTAGCAGAGCTATACACATCTTCAACGATGCCCGTTAGCACAGGATCGCCAAAATTAAGTTCTAAAAGATATCTTTGAAAGATCTGAGGGGTTAAAAGATATTTTTCAATCAACGATTCAAAGATATTATTCGAGGTTCGCGGAATAGAATACCAAGTGGGAAGAATGTGGATAGGCACTTTTCTAAGTAAGCTTTGTAAAAAGTCCATGCCAGGAACAAAGTCTTCGTCAAATTTTTGGATTTGAGCTTCGAAATATTTCCTCATTTCTTTATCTACATGTACTAGCTCTCCGTCCACATGTAGTAAGCCTGTTTTGGATAGCTTCGATAATGAGAAGATTACTTTGCTCTCTTCTAGCTCCAAGCTCTTTGCCAGTTTTTTAACAGGAATTTGCAAAGAACTATAGAGAATTTCTTCTAAAACCTCTAAGTCATTCGAAGAGAATTGAGCCATTAAAAGGCGGTTTTCTATGTCTTTTTGATAGTCGTAGTCAGAGAGGCAAATTTTATTTTTACGTATTGGATTCAGTTCCATCAAAAGACTGGTCATAAAAGCTCTCTTTTCTTGATACGGTTTATTTCTTATCCTAGGAAGGATAAGAGATCATTCAATAACTTACAAGTATAACAGGGGGATTGTGTGTTCAATTTCAATAATAAATAAACACCCTCATACGAGCATTTTAAACCATTCAAAGTTTAAAATAATTAAAAAAAATATTTTAAATAAGTCTTTCTATTCTTCACTTAATAAAGCAGAAATAAAATCAAAGATTTTATGACTCTAATGGCAGGTAGAATTCTTGAACGGCCTCTTTAGCCATTTGGTGTATGCTTTCTTCTGTTATAAACTTGGGAAAAAGTTGTAAAAGGCCCTTTTTTAAAGATTGCATAACCTGTCTGTCTGCATTAGAAAATTGCGTTTTGAGCTCATTTTCAAATCGATCTTTAGCTAAAACATATCCAAATAGAAAATTGAGCGCTTCATCATCTAGCCGCCGCATCATTCTTTGCAAATGTAGCATCTCGCTTACTTCCAAATGACTTACATTAGAATTAGGATCTAGTTGAAGAGAATGGATTAAATCATTTTTTAACAAGTGAAGGAAGATAAAAAGCTTACACGTAGGGATGCCTCTTCTCTCAAAATTCTGGATAGAATTATTATGTCTTTCATCTTCATTAAGTGTAGAGATAAAATCCTGAATGTACAGTTTAGCGTGATTACAAGCGTGTTGTATAACCAAATCCTTTTCTAAATCCATCGTATAGGCTTTAGCGAGGTTCACATGCAAAAAACGTCTATTAAAATTTGGTATGGTACCACTCGGTCCATTAAATTCAGGGGGGGTCCTACTCGGAAGGTAGGTAATAGGCATGAAATCTTGATGGTCGGGAATGGATTCAAGTACGTTTACCGCTTTCTGAAGATCCCATTCTGTCTGGGGTTGCTGTTGCAGCTGAATTTGAAGTAGGGATACAGCCTTGACGGGATCACTACTGCAAATGACCTTGCCGAATATTTGATGCGCATCAGTTGAATAAATTATAGGATCAAAGGAGATATCCTGGTTGCTCGCAAGGTATGTTAAAAAAAAGCGCTGAGCCTCTTTTTTTTTGAGAGACATCATTAGAAAAAAGATCGTTCTTTTTCTTTAAGAAATGATAAAGATCTATTTTGTTATAGGGATAT
>JBEIFG010000059.1:0-8890 GCA_040382555.1 Chlamydiales bacterium
GCTTTGAAAGTTTTGCTGATTTACTCTGGAGAATTATCGTGGATAAGCTTTTTTATAGACTCATCCCAAACTTCAGGCCTCAGCTCAATGATCGATTTTCTGCCCCGTTTCGGAGCTTGTCTCCTCACGTGGCTTTCTGCTTTTGAAGGAGAATACTCATAGCGCGTTCTGAAACGCGCTAGCTCTCTTGCGATTGTGGTGTGTGATCGGTTGAGAGCTTCAGCTATTTCTCGATTAGATTTACCCTGATTGATAAGCAAATAAATCTGCTCTCTTTCTGCTATTGTGAGTCTGGTATGTGTTTTCATCAGTCAATAATCCCATATTTTTATTTATGGTGCATTATTTTCTTGAACCCAGGATGATCTCTTTCAAAAATAAAAAATCGTTTAATTAGCTATTTAGTTCCCGTTATGTTTTAAATAGTCATGGGCAATATGGCCAAAAGGTAAGGTCACATCAGTTAAAAGATGTACGGCTGATACGATTTTTTTGATAGGTAATTGAGCAACCGGTGCCATTGTGTGATGAATAAGCTCAAGCTCTGCAGGACCTTCCCAAGCTTCTTTAACATTTACATTTGTTAACAAAAAGTACACGAGTTCACAGATTCTGGGAGAACCGTCAACATCCGGGATGATTTTTAAAAGATAATTAGGCGTTTCAGAAAAATTTTTTTCGATAGCTTTTGTATCTAAAGCCTTATACTTATACGCCATTGTCCCTAAAGCTATCTGTTCATTATGATACATCAATTTCCCTGTTAAAACATCTGTATGTACTTTAAGGGAAGGTTGAGCTAATGCTTTTGGAAAACCCCAGATTTCTCTGCCTGCAGCTATGGGTCCAAAATTATCAAGAAACATAGAGTGATAATAATTTCCAGGTTTATCTTTATATCTTACTGGGATCACTTGTCCAGCTTCGGAGTAGTTTCCAAATCCATGTGAATCAGGCATGCTCATGAACTCAAATTTTACATAGGGTTCAACAACCTCTAAAGGCTCCGGAACAATAGCTCTTAGTACATCAAGGTCTGTTTCATAAGTGATAATGAGATACTCTCTATTTACGAAATGAAAAGGAGCTTTAGGATAAGAGGGGCTACATAATGGCATAGCAAATGCTTTGGAAGCTATCTCTTTAGAATTCATATAAGCAAACCTCTATGTTATAATGATTACTGCATGCACCAGCCATGACTTACAACTATAGATTGTCCTGTCAATGCATTAGTGTTAAAATTAGCGAAAAAGTAAGTGACTTCAGCAATATCTTCTGCAGTGGTAAATTCTCCATCCACGGTGTCTTTGAGCATTACCTCTTTAATCACTCTTTCTTCTGAAATCCCAAGGGTTACGGCCTGCTCAGGAATTTGCTTATCTACCAGGGGAGTCCTCACAAAACCAGGGCAGATCAAATTAGATCTCACCCCATATAAAGCTCCTTCTTTCGCAACCACCTGACATAAGCCCTCTAATCCATGCTTTGCTGTTACATAGGGCGCCTTGAGTCTCGATGCTTCTTTGGAGTGGACGGATCCAATATAGAGGATAGCACCCCCCTGATTGCGCTTATACATCGGTATAAGACAAGCTTTAGTAATTAAAAAAGCACCATCCAAGTGAACAGCTAGCATTTTTTTCCAATCTTTAAAGGCTAGCTGATCTATAGGGCTTATGTGTTGTATCCCCGCATTACACACCACAACGTCAATACATCCGTGTTTTACTGTGATAATATCTACGGCACGATTTACT
This sequence comes from Chlamydiales bacterium, assembly GCA_040382555.1. Classification (GTDB taxonomy): domain Bacteria; phylum Chlamydiota; class Chlamydiia; order Chlamydiales; family Rhabdochlamydiaceae; genus VGMB01. Next base: position 1,761 of record JBEIFG010000059.1, read on the forward strand.
TGATCTTCATTAGATACATCCATACCCAGGGCAAAAGACTGCCAGCCTAATTGATGAAATTCATGTGAGGTAGCCTGGGCTCTTTGCTCATCTAAATCCGTTACATATACAATAGAACCCTCTTTACAGAATTTTTCTGCAATTGATTTACCTATTCCACTTGCTGAACCTGTAACTAAAATAATTTTATTTTTCATAAAAAATTTAAGAATATTTTTTAAATTTTTCTATATAATAAAAAAAATATCCGTTCAAGAAGTATATAATAATAAATTCCCTTTCCTAAATAGATAGAAAAGGGAGTGAGAGCTATTTTCGAAAGAGATTTTGTACTGTTTGAAAAAATGAAGAAGTATTGGGGGTGATTGGAGTAGGCTCTTGTATAAACGCTGGGGGTGGCTGCAGAGAAACCTTCAAATTAGGCCTTCTTTGCGAATTGCCGTCTATGTGTACAAGTCGTGGTCTTTTTTCTGATATCATAAGTTCAGCCACTTTGGGATTAGCAGATCGAACAAGAGCTACAAAAAAACCCTGGGGAGTTAAATTTTTAAGGATTTGGATAATATCAAAACTTAAGTGGGAAGCTTGAGGATAAAATACCGACAATGTGGAAATATCGTGGATAAAGGCAAAAATCAAATAAGGATTTGGGAAATCTGATAGCGTTTTAGATTTATCTCTGGATTGAGGTTTTTTGGAAATAGAGTAAATGGCTAAATCTTGTAGGGCCCTTGTAAGTTCGCTCTCATACAACGATTGGCAAAAGCGTAATAGGTGGGGAGAGAGATACTCAGGACTTACAATAAAGCTCATCTTTAGCAGATCAAAAAGTTCTTGAGGCAAAATTTTAAGGGGTTTTGTTTGCTGAAGAAGGATTCTGCCTAAATGAATGAATATGGTCTCCAACAAGCGATTTAAATGAGCTTTGAGGCTAGCATCGACAGCTTCAATGCTTCTATCCGCAATAAAAAGTAGTGTTTGGGGATCTATTTGTCCATTTTCTGGCTGCAATATGTCTTCTCGAACAGACTGCACGCAGAACGCAAGTCCTAAAATGTTCATGGTCTGTTCAATAGCTTTTCCAAGCTCTTTTTCTTCTTTAAGTACATCTAAAAAGGAGGAAAAGTGATTTAAATAATTTTCGAGCCCGTTCAAATGCACAGTTTGAAAGAAATAGATTAAGCTGCTAAGGCCGATAGAACTTTTTTTGGTAATTTCTTTAGTAAGCTTTAGTAAAAAAAGATCTCGACTTCTTGCGATATCCTTGGTAGATATTGCTGCCATGGAGGGGATAGCTGACTGATAAATTTGAATTTGGTCTAATAGACCGGGAACAAAGTTTTGGAAAATTTGGCAAGGTATAGAAAGTGAAGTATGAAGTATATCACGGCCCCTTTGTTTTTCTATAGATTGAAAGGAATCAATCGTTGCTGCAAGCATTTTACTTTGAAGAATGGAATTCACAATAGTTTTAGAGAGTAAAACCACTTCAGTAACGAATTCTTCATTTACCCAGATATTAGAAGAGAGTAGCTCAGAAATTGAATTCGTTAAGTAAGCCAGAGAATCCCATGAGATTTCAGAGCGAAAATGCGTGCGTAGAAACACTGCCGCTTTTTGGATAGTATTTCCAAAAAAGATCTTTGCGGTGCCCAGAGGAATCGTTTTAATGACTCCCTCGCAATTATGATCAGCAGAAGGGGTGAAAAAATGAGACGTTTTACTGTTAATGCTTGCTATGTAAAGATTAAAAATAGAAAGGACGTTTTCGAATTCTTTATCATTGAGAGAAATATCTTTGCCAAGCATTAGAATGAGCTGCAATACTTTTTCTACTGGTAGTGGAGATCGTAGAGAATGCAGTATGCTAATAGGGATGATGTGTTTAAAAAGCATAGATGCTAGAGCGCTCTTATCCTTCTGAGAGGTGCTCTCAGAAGCGTATTTTGCCATTCCATCGATTACATCGTTGAGGATTAAGATTTTGTCTAAAGAGACGCCAAGTCGGATGTAGGAAAAAAGAAAAAATGGGTCTGGGCAGAATTCAAAATTTCCTTTCGATATATAAGGTAGGTATGCCTTAACGAAATCTTTTGCATTGCCAGAGACATCTTTCTCCCATTGGCTGATCAAAGCATATAGGCCAAGATAGGCTATCACATGCTTTTTATTTATGGAGCAGAGTGTGAATGTATCTACGAGGTGGATCACTGCTTCTTGTAAAACATTCTTAACTAGGCTGCTATAGTGCATCCCTTGAGAAACTATAGCAGTAATGATAAGGTCATATTCTTTGAGCTCTTCAAAGAGGGCATCGCTTGGGGGATTAGAAGTTATAAAACTCGTGAACGCAAGTAAATGCTTTGCGAATAATTTTTGTATAGAGCTCTCTAAAACTTCAGAACCCATATGGTGTAAACGGTATAAAAGGGTTCTGTGCTCCATCAAAGCAGATGCAGATAGATTAGATAGGTATTTACTGATTTGCTTTTCACATCGCAGTCTTTCATCTCTTGAGATGTCTTTATCCTCTAACATATTTTTGCCACTTAATGGCATGGCAGCTGTATCTTCTAATCCTAATGATTTTTTTAAAAACAGCATAGTATCGTTTACCAGCATCTCATGATAAGGATATTCCAAAAGCCGCTTAAATAATTGAAAATGAATTTTTTTATAATCTAGTTGCAGCGAGGGTGTATAGCTTCTAGCGATGGCAAGAGTATCAAAAATGTCTCTGGCAGAAGAGGAGCTAGATAGATATTTTAAAAAGTCCTCTTTATAGGATTTTAGCTTTTTTGCAGAGTTTTCTTGGGGTATTTTATCCTGCAGCCAAATCAGTAAAGGGATATTTTTTTCCAAAGTGGCCTTGTGAAAAAGGGCAGAAAAGCTTGTAGACCAATGGATATCTTGTGGTTGAGTAAGATAGTATATTTTCGCAAAATCTAGAGTTTCATTCGTCGAAATATGCCTCAAAATGGATGAAAAATAGTTGCCTAAAAGCTGATGCTGATGCGTGCTTAGGGGAGAAATACAAGAGTTTCTTTCAAGAGTGGTGATAAGAGCATAAAATAGTTCTTTAGGTATCGTCTCCCCTAGGGTAGAAATACGTGATAATATACGCGATAAATCTGCAGCATTGAGTTCAGATATGGTGCTGCAAATGAACGTAATATTTTTTGGATCGGCAGCAATTTCTTTAAGATAGGTAATAAAGTAGGCAATTTTTAGGGATGGAAGCTCTAACTTCAAAAGCATAGTATCTTCCCCAGAACCGCTTAAAGTCAGTGCTTCACAACGGGCTAGCTGCTTTTGCACATCTGTAAAAGCTGGATGTTTACTTCTTTGAAAATGGGTTTGCAATTCTTCTTTTTTTAGAAATATTTTTAACAGCTCAAGATAAGAGGAGGAGGTGGGGGGGAATGCATCTAAAGCCTCTAGCAAATTCAAGGGCCTTGTAATAAGAAGCCTTTCTTTAAATAAGGTATAGGTAAGAGAATCAGAACTTTTCTCTGCTGATTTTAAAAGATACAGAATGCTCATTAGAGACCAGTCATCCTCAAAAAGATCTTCACTAAGTAGTAAAGCTGATAATACGTAGATATAGTTTGCTTTATTTGAACCCAGGGCAGAAGGATGGTTAACTACTTGAATGAGTGATTTCAAAAGGTGAGGGTGTTTTTTAGCTATCAAATTCGCAGACTCAAGCAAAGCCATCCTTTCCTTATCTCCTAAGGAGGTGGTAACTCTCATTTGATGAATAAGCTCAGCTGGTGCCGAGGTGTTGCCAAAATAAGACGCAATTTGCTTTAGGGATTCGAGCTGACTTAAAAAATCTCTGTGTTCAGAAAATGTGGAAACCAATAAGGAGCACAGCAGCTCCGGATCTAGGTGACTTTCAATCCCCTTTTTTAACAGAAGTTTTTTCTGCTGGGCAGATTGCATAAAAGATAATGCAGTAAGAAAGGTATTTTCTTGCAGGGTGGCTATTTCAACTTTGGAAGCTACTGCCATGGATAATTCTTCAGAGAAAGGTTGCTGCGTAGCCCATCTTAAGTAAGTGGAAAAATCCACGTTTTTTGCATCAAGCTCACATAGCTCTTGTAAGAGCGCGCTTTGCGCATCTATTTTTAAAGCAGCAACCTCTAAATGTTTCGATAAAAAATGCAAAAAGGGAAGCCATCTTGCACTCGCAGGTATTTTTTTCTCACGGCGCAAATAGCAAATAGTGGGTAGCTGTGATTCGATTAAGTTTTGAAGGATGAAAAGATTAGGTTGAGGTTGCTTTACGTATTCTGCGAGCAGAGAAAAGGTAAGCCTAGCAAGGTCTTCAGGGTGCCTTTGCTGAAGGGAATCGTCTTGAAGAAGAATTAAAATACTTTCTAAAGTTTCTTTAGACAAGGTGAGTGCGATGCGCTCAATTGACGGGCTTATCGCTGGTAAAAATTCTAAAAAAACAAGTTTTTGGAGAGTAACTCCCGTTTTAAAAAAACAATCAATTGCAAACTGAGGGTTAAGTACATTGAGTTTAAAAATAAAGGGAGCTAGCTCCTCTTTTAAGTGAGGACTGCGGAGTTTAATAAAAGCTTGCAATGCTATTTTTTCGTCATGCTTGCAGAGTTCTAAAAGCCAGCTAGGACTTTGTAATAATAGACGTCTTGCCTCTAGATCCGAGGTTAATTTCTCAAAAAGGAATACATCAAGCTGTTTTTCTCGCTGTATTTTTTGTTCAAGCATAGTGAGAATCTTTACAGGGGAAACAGAGAGAAGCAGCTTAAAAATTGAGAGTGTTTCTTCTTGGAAAATTACATCAAAAAATCTTTGGCTCTTATTGAGATCGAGCAGATGAAAAATAAAAACACTCCATCGATCTATCGGTCTTTCTGAGATGGCAGGGATAGGAAAAGAAGTAGCTGCGCTATCTAGAAGAAGAAGGAGTGCATTCATGGTTTCTTGAGAGATGCCCTGGGGGCTCCAATGGAAATACATCTCCTCCCAAAAATGGCTAAATTTTTTAAAAATATTTTGAGTGAAATGACAAGACAGAGGCGCTAGGCACCTAAATAAAATGCGCTTATGTTTTGGCTCTCTCGTAAGCAGCAAAACATTTAGAAATATCTTTACAAGAGGTTGTGTAAGACCCTGGAGTGGATCCTCTTTAAGGGGCAAAGAGGCAGTCTCATACTTTAATGTGTTCATGCGCAAAATCAGCCACAGAAGAGCGGGCAATAGGCTGGGATTGGAAGCAATCAATCGATTTTGAGTCTCAAAAATCATTTGGAAAAAAGCGGTCTCTTCTTCGCTTTCAAAAAGGTAAGGATAAAAGCTTAGTAAATGTTTTTTAGTAAGAGAAGTTAAAGAAAACATGTTTAGCTTGTCTGCATATTTTATCCAAAGAGATAGAAATAAAGGAAATTCACGGAATACATTTTCTATTTCGGTAGGCGCAAGACTCTCTTGCTCTAGCCTACGGATGCAGTATAGTAAAAGCCATTTTTCTTCTTCCGGACATCTTAGATCGGATAGATCCACTAACAGAGGTAATACATTGTGCTCGTGAAACCATGGGCTCATCCCTTGCTGCAAGACAGTTTGACTGGCCTTTAGATCTTGAAAGCTACACTCTTTGCCTAAAATATAAAAAGAGGATTCCTCATCTAGTTTGGCAAGACGAATATTTTGGTGTAGAGATAAAATAACTTGGCTACCTGACACCTTGCCAAAATGTAATATGAGTTGATTTAGAAGGTGAAAGAGGTGAATTGGATCCTCTGATAAGCTACTTACATTGGAAATAGACGGAGGAAAAATTTGCTGCCATGCGGGATGAATAAAATCTTCTCGGTATACTTTGGCAAGATTTTGTATGGATACTATTTCCTCTTCAGTAACCATCTCTTTATAAGGAGCAAGTAAAAAAGCTTCTTGAATCAAGGCAATGATCTGATAGGAATTTAGAAAAAATAAAAGGGCTTGCTTGGGTGTCGAACTCTTTTTTTGAATAAATTTATATAAGGTGCTTAAAGATGGATTCACCGCTCGGGATTGATGAATGGCTTGCCGCGAAATTAATTTCACCATCTTCGGTAATTCTACATCTACCTTTGCTGATTTTTGCAGAGAGAGTCTACCTCTATTCATTTCTAAAAATAAGCGGCAATATCCTTGATACATGTGTGTATCTAAAATGACAAGCTCTCTGGTTCTAAGTATATCCTCCACCTGATCAACTCGGTACCCAAACAAGCCACTAAAATAGGGTCTTACTAAAAGATCAATCGAGGGGATAATGATTTCTACAGCATCATGCCCAAATGAGCATGGATCGAGATATCCCTCAGAGCAGTTGTCGCTTGAGTTTATAGAATCAAGCTCGCTGAGAGCAGAGCTTATAGAAGAGGGGGTTAGACACCGACTTGCAGCTACACGATCGTCTGGATATAAAAAGGTGATATCAAGATCACATCCTAAACCTTGCTTCAGAGGATGCGTTCCCAACATGCCAAAAATTGCTTTTTTAGTCTCAAAATGTGGCAAAATATTGAGAAAAATTCCTTTTTCTTTACTGATTAAGGAGCTAGCTATCGGACTAATCGAGTAACTACGAAAAGAAGCATCAAAAAAAATGGAGGGGTAAAGCTCAGGAAATAAAGTTTCAAGCATATGAACAGCTAGAAGATAATTAAACTGCTTAAAATCTTCTGCCGTTTGAAATAAGCACTGAATATTTGGAATACCTATAAAAAAATCCAAGTCTGATTTTAAAGGTTTTTTTAAGATTAAATTACCTGTAGTACTCCCCCGAAGTTTTACGGTGGCTTCTAGCAGGATCATTCGTTGATGGTATATCTCTGGGGGTACATAGAGGGGTTCACTTCTAAAATAAGAAAAAAATAAATTTTTAAAACTGCGCACGAAAGCATCCACAATAAAGGTGGCAGGAGCAGGATAAGAAGCCTTTTTATCCCGAGTTTCCATAAATACTGTTTTATTCATCATCTCTTGTAATTTTCGATGCTGTCCTTCAGAGAGCATTTGAACATGCGGTCTTGAATGATCGGAAAGGGGGGATTCAGAGGACTGCCTAAAAGAAAAAGAATTTAATTGGGTATCGATATTTGTAAACGTCA
>JBEIFG010000060.1:0-8883 GCA_040382555.1 Chlamydiales bacterium
GCAAGTGCGATGGCTACTACGAGGTTTATCCATAAAATTTGAATTGGAGAGATGGGGTGAAGAAGAATACCTTGTTCAATAGGAAAAAAAATTATAGCGCCCAGAATAATCATAGCTTGACCTAAACTTGTAGGAAAAACAAATGTGATTGACTTTATTAAATTGTCATATACTCTTCTTCCCTCCTCAATAGCCACCTCAATACTTGCAAAATTATCATCGATTAAAATCATATCAGAGGCTTCCTGCGCAATGGCTGTACCTCTTAAACCCATAGATATCCCCACATCCGCACGACGTAGAGCAGCAGCATCATTCACTCCATCTCCTGTCATAGCAACCACATGACCCTGCTTTTGTAAACATTCTACAAGCTTCAGTTTATGATCGGGAGCCACTCTTGCAAACACATGTGTATTTGCTAATTTTTCTAAAAGAGTATTCTCATCCATGAGGCTCAAATCGTGACCAGTAATTACCTTCGAATTTCCTAGAATTCCGATATCTCTAGCTATAGAAGATGCAGTAGCCGGATGATCCCCTGTTATCATCTTCACATCGATACCCGCTTCATGACATTTTTTAATAGCTAGATATACTTCTTTTCTTGGAGGATCGATTAAGCCCACAAGACCTATGAACTCTGCTTTCCTATCTAATTTGTCAATAAGTGATCTACTCTCCGTGAACGGTGACATTTGCCTAGCTATCGCTAAGACTCTCATGCCCTCTGAGGCCATCTGATGAGCCTGCTGTAATATCTTACAGTGAACACATGAATCTGAGCACAACTTCACAATTTCCTCGGGTGCTCCTTTGATGATTATTAAATGTTGATGAAGGGAGTACTCATGCAAAGAAGCCATAATTTTTCGATCTGAGTCAAAGGGAATAAAATCAATCACTTTATGCTGAGAACGAATTTGCTGGGTTATCCCTCTTTTTTTAGCCGCAATAATGATAGCTAGTTCAGTGGGATCACCATTGAATAGAATTCCTTCTGAATTTTCTTCTAATGAGGCGGTACTACAAAGAACGAATGCTTTTAAAATCTCATCCATTTCATCTAAGAATGCAGTTGAAGAGGTAATAAATGATCCCTCGAAACCATATCCCACTCCACTAACGAATGCAGACCCGGATAGACTCCATATTTGCTGCACCGTCATTTCATTAGAGGTTAAAGTTCCCGTCTTATCAGTACAGATAATGTTCACACTACCTAACGATTCTAAGGCTGGAAGCTGCCGAATCATCACATTTTTTTGAGCTAATCTTCTTACTCCAATAGAACAAGCAATCGTTATAATCGCAGGAATGCCTTCTGGAATAGCCGCAACAGCTAGTGTTGCTGCTGAAAAAACTGCATCAAAAAATAAATTCCCTCTCAAAAAGCCAACAAAAAAAAGAAAAACACTAGCTACACCCACGGTATAAGAAATCGCTAATGCTATTTTTTTTAAACTTTTCGTCATAGGAGTTTCTATCAAGTCCACTCCCTGCACCAAAGAGGCTATTTTACCAAATTCTGTATCTTTACCTATAGCAACCACTATACCATACCCATTTCCGCTTGTAATAAAAGTCCCGCTGTAAGCCATGGAACTTCTTTCGAATAAAAAAGCCTCAAGTTCAGAGGGTTCTTTTTGTTTCAATACGGGGAAAGACTCCCCAGTAAGTACCGACTCATTACAAAATAAATTCTTACCGAAAAAAATTCTTATATCTGCAGGAACCTTATCGCCCGGTTGCAAAACTATTACATCCCCTATCGTTAGATGCTAAGAATGAATAAGCTTTGGAGTGCCATTGCGAATAACTGTAGTTTTTTCAGGAAGCATTTTAGAGAGGTCCCTAATAATTAGCAGAGCCTTAAATTCCTGAAAAAAACCAATCAAAACATTTAGAAGAACCACAAATAAAACAACCAAAGCATCCGCAATCTTGCCCATTAAGAATGCTAAACATGTAGATATCATTAAGACGTAGATAATAGGATTTTTTATTTGCCTAAAAAAAAATAGATAAAACCGTATCTCTTTTTTGGAAAATGAATTCATTTAATCCATATTTTTTTTTCCTTTTAGCAGCCTCATCTTCAGTAATTCCCTGCTTAGAAGATTGAATTCTCCTAAATATTTCCTCAACTGGAAATGCATGCCATGGATGATCTTTTACTGAATTCATGCTCTTGCCTTAATTTTTTTTGATTGTTTTGCACTCAATTTTGGTCCCAGCTTCAAATCATTTATAGATTCAGCTGCTAGAAATAATCAATAGTTTGCAATAGATAATCCCTATGGCAGAGCAATCGAAAAGCATAAGGTAATTTCATGATAAAAGTGGCAAAATGATATGTAAGCGGCGCTGTGTAAGGGAATCAGGTTTGGTATAGCAGCCCAAGCTAAAAATGACACAACCCTTCTCAAAGCCTACATCCGTCTAAAGGAAACGAAAGCAGTCCTTAGCTTAAGCTGCGGCAAGACTACAGGTATGAAAAAAATATGTATTGAGATTTTTTTTTGTAGCTTATAGAAATAATTAATTTTTTTAGCAAAATACCTTTTTTTTAATATCCTAAATTTCCTTTTTTACCTATTCAGGAGTTTTATGAATTTCAAATCTAAGATTTTTTTAGGCTTATGTCTTCTTTCCTGCTCAATTTCTTTGGCAAATATAACTGAACCACCCAAGAAGCAGACTGCTGAAGTTTCGTCTATGGATAATCCATTAGCTTTCTATTTTTCGGCCGACTTTCTATGGTGGAAAAATCAAGTTTCTGGAATGAATTATGTAACAATGAATCATGGAGTAAAAGCGGCTCCCTTTCAGTTCGATCCTGGCTTTAAAGTAGCAATAGGTTCAGATGTTGGATATGATGGATGGTTTACAGAAGCAGAATTTACTTGGCTCAATAACCCAGTAAAATCTAATTATATAAGTGCTACGAGCACGTATGGTGAATCCTCTGTAGTAGATGGCTATAGTTCTAAGGGGACACTTAGCGTGATTACTTGTAATTCAGCTAGCTCTTCTAGAAATTTCTTATTCAATGTTCTTGATGTAACTTTAGGAAAAAAATGTTCTCCTTCCTCTAGTTTAGAAATCTTTCCCAGTTTTGGATTAAAATTTGGATGGATTTATGACGAAGTAGACTACAATTATGTACCTGATTCAAGTGTATATAAAAATGTAAATATCAAGCTGAATCAAGACCTATTTGGTGTTGGTATTAGAGCTGCTGCCAACACAAAATGGAAACTCTCAAAATGCTGGGATATTTATGGGGACCTTGCTCTTTCAACTCTTTGGACCTCAACTACAGATATCTTAACAGATTTTACCGAGTTTAAAATAAGCGGTAAAGCACCAGTATCTTATAATGTCAAAGCAACTGTCTTAGACGTTCTTCCAATCATTGAAACAAGTTTTGGCTTGGAATATCGAACAACCTATTTTAAAGATTACGACTTTTCTTTTAAAGCAGGCTGGGAAGAACAAATTTGGATAAACTATCTGAAATTCATAAATACTCCAGTAAATTACACTGGCAATTTAAGCATTCAAGGGCTAACTCTTAAAGCGCTTTTTTCATTTTAACACATCGAAACTTCTTAGGGCTTCCTTTAGGCCCTAATGGATCATTTTAGATTTCTTTTTTCATTTATGTTTTCGACTTATTGATGAATCGATTATCATCATTTTAAAAGTCAACCTAGATATTCAAGAATTATCTTAATTAAAAGGCATGAACCGTGGAAACCTTGAATCCAAACCCTGAATTAACCGAAGAAATAAAAAAAAGAAGAACCTTTGCCATTATTAGCCATCCTGACGCTGGGAAAACTACTCTTACAGAAAAACTGCTACTTTATTCAGGTATGATTCATACAGCAGGTATGGTTCGAGGTAGAAAGGGGCGAAAAATGGCTGCCTCTGATTGGATGTCCATGGAGCAAGAGCGTGGAATTTCTATTACTGCCTCTGCTATGCAATTTATCTATAAAGATGTGGTGATCAATATATTGGACACCCCTGGGCATGAAGACTTCTCCGAAGACACCTATAGAACGCTTACTGCAGCTGATTGTGCAATCATGGTGATAGATGCTGCCAAAGGGGTAGAAAAACAAACTCGCAAGTTATTTGAAGTTTGTAGATTAAGAAAAATACCTATTCTCACCTTCATTAACAAAATGGATATGCCGGGAAGAGAGCCTCTCGACCTCATGGATGAATTAGAAAATTTATTGCAAATTCAATGTTACGCTTATAACTGGCCAATAGGAACCGGAAAAGAATTTTGCGGTGTATTTGATAGGATCGAAAAAAAATGTTTATACTTCACTAAAACTTCCACAGGTGGCGCTCAGCAAGCTTTAGTCGAAAAATTTGATTTAAGTGACTCCAGACTTCTTAAACAAATAGGTGCTGCAGAAGTAGAAAAAATTCATCAAGAATTAAGTCTTTTAGAAATGGCTGGTAACGATTTTAGCCGTGAGAATTTTTTATCAGGAAAAACAACACCTGTATTTTTTGCATCTGCACTAACCAATTTTGGCATTGAGCCCTTTTTTGATGCGTTCATTCATCTAGCCCCTTTCCCTCATGAAAGGATAGCTGATGGATGGCAGGGTGAAGATTATACCGTTGATCCCATTAAGACTCCTTTTAGTGCTTACGTCTTTAAAATTCAGTCTAATATGAATAAAAAACATCGTGATAGTATGGCTTTTTTACGCATTTGCTCAGGAAAATTTGAAAAAGACTTAGTGGTGAAGCATCACCGGCAAGCCAAAGAGATCCGACTTTCAAGACCTCATAGTATGTTTTCTGGGGAAAGAACTACTCTTGATGTAGCTTATGCAGGTGATGTTATCGGGGTTATCAACCCTGGCGTTTTTTATATTGGCGACACTATTTCAATTACAGGTGGTTTTAACTTTAAACCCCTTCCACAATTCCAACCTGAAATTTTTGCTAAGGTTACCGTTAAAGATGTTGGAAAAAGAAAATCATTTGATAAAGGAGTTAAACAGCTTTCTCAGGAGGGAGCTATTCAGCTTTTATATCCATTCGATTATACAGGTGAAGTGATATTTGCTGCCGTAGGTCAGCTCCAATTTGAAGTGCTGCAATATCGACTTCAAGATGAATATGGGGTGGAAACCCTTTTATCCCCGCTACCTTACCAGTGTAGTGCATGGATATTAGGTGATATGAGTAATTTCCAAAAAACCTCCCACTGCATGCTTGTGAAAGATGTCCAAAATAAGCCTATGGCTTTATTTGGATCAGCTTGGGAGAAGGACTATGCAATGAAAAAAAATCCTGATCATCAATTCTTTGATTTAGATGCTCAGCAAGGATAAAATCCTTACCTATTCAAGAAATTTAATTCACATTTTATGTGTTAACCCGGTAAGAGAAAATAATGGACGCAGAGTATAAAAAAAACTTTCTTCATGCAGGTACAATCGCTGGTCGGGTAAGAGACTTTGGTAAATCATTGATCGTTCCAGGCGCTTCGTATAATGAAGTAATCCAAAAAATTAGAGATAAAATTTATCAAAGTGGTGCTATACCTGCTTTTCCGCCTCAAATCGCACTAAATTTTGTAGCGGCACATTTTTTACCATCCCCGGAAGAAGACATATTTTTTTCAGATCAACTAATTAAGTTAGATTTAGGCGTATGTTACCAAGGAGCCATAGGAGATTGTGCTATTTCTATCGATCTATCAGGAAAATACGAGCACCTTATTTCAGCTGCAGAAGAGGCTCTTTTGGTAGCAGAAAAAGCACTGAAAGTTGGGGTCAAAGTAAGTGAAATAGGAGCTGCTATAGAAAAAACAATCACATCCCGTGGTTTAAAGCCCATAAGAAATCTTACAGGCCATGGACTTGGAAAGTATAAAGTTCACACCTCACCTCATTTTCCAAATTACGATGACAAATCAAAACACACCCTAAAACCGGGTATGACTTTTGCTATAGAGCCTTTTGTTACTGATGGAAAGGGATGGATCTATGATGCAGGGAATGCGACTTTATTTTCCTTACAAAATCCCCTTCATAGCTATAATGGTATGGTAAAGGAGGTGTATGAGATTATTAAATCTTTTAAGACATTACCTTTTTGTATTCATGACTTAATCACCCCCAAAACTCCTTTAGAGGTGGTAAAAAAATCAATTAAAGTGATGCTCAGAGATCGGGTAATTATAGACTACGCCCCTCTAGTAGAAGAAGCTTCTGGCATGGTAGCCCAAGCTGAGCATTCTTTCCTTATCGATGAAGACGGAGCCGTAATAGTAACCACGAGGTAATTTTACAAAACCGAAACTTCTATTTGTATAGGTTCTTTTGTATCTTGATCAATAAGAGTCATAGAAAAATGCTCCAAGAATTCAGATTTAGGAACAAAAACTACTTTATTCATAAAAGAGTATTTACCAATAAACTGATCACTGGCTGACTTCATAGCAAAATCTTGATCTAGAGATTGATTGGCCTCTGAAGATTTAACTCCGTCAACTGCGGCAGATATTGCAAGAGGCAGGGCTAGAGGAAAAAACACTATTGCGGCAGCAGTATACCCAATAACGCGGCCTAAAGTAGAGGTATGTGCTTTATCTGCCACTTCTTCAGGTTGCACCAGGGATAGATGTATTCTGTCTAAGGAAAAAAAATAAGAAGATGGTGTGTTATTTTGTATATATAATTGGACTGGTATATAGCCTTTCTTCAATAGATCTCTATCAAAATATTTTAGGCACTCTTTTTTATTTAATTTTTTTGCTAATACCTTAACTTGCCCTTCTGATTGATAAAGTGATTCTTCAAGTAATTTACCAGAAACGGCAAGAGGCGCAGCATTGTAACTTGCACAACTAGCAACTAAAATAGATAAAAATAAACAAACTATTTTATTTTTCATAAATAAACCCTAAATTATAAATAAATAGGGATTATATTTATCTATCCGCAAATAAAATTCAACTTCTTAAAGTTGAATAAAAATGTAGATATTAAATAAAAAATATTTATAACATAAAAAGAAACAAAAGAGAGTTTATGCATTTCAGAGAAAAGCTTCAAAATTACGCTAATTTACTTATTTCTCATGGTTTGAATGTCCAAGAAGGTCAGTGTGTAAATATAACAGGAGAAATTTACCATAAAGAGCTGATTCAACTACTAGTAGAAGCTGCTTATAAAAAGGGAGCAAAGTATGTTAATGTGGATTTTATAGATCCCGTTTTAACAAAGCACAGATTAGATTTTTCAGTATGCGAAGAACACTTGGAGTACGTCCCCACCTACATACCTAAAAAGTTCGAGGATTTCGTAGAAGAGGGAGTGGCTGTTCTTAGACTTTGTGGAAGTGAAGCCCCAGATATATTAGCTCATTCCTCCGCGCAAAAAATCAATAAAATGCAGGGCTCTATTCGTAAAAGCTTAAAAAAATATTACAGCGAAGGTGTAAGTAAATCGAAAATACAGTGGACCGTTGCTGCTGCAGCTACTCCTGCATGGGGGAAAAAAGTATTTCCAGAACTTGAGGAAAAGAAGGCCTTTGAAGCTTTATGGGATGAAATTTTCACCATTTGCAGGTGCGATAAACCGAGTACTATAGAGCTGTGGAAAGAACATAACCTATTGCTCAAAAAAAGAGCCAAACATCTAACAGATATGCAAATTAAAATGCTTCACTTTGAGGGTCCAGGAACGGACTTAAGGGTGTATTTATCTCCTAAGTCTATTTTTAAAGCAGGAGGAGATGCCACAGAGAATGGAATTCCTTTTGAAGCAAACATTCCTACCGAAGAGTGTTTTACTACTCCCGATTACAGGCTTACAGAGGGTACTGTAGCAGTTACACGCCCTGTAGCCGTCAATGGCCAACTCGTTAAAGGATTAAACTTAAAATTTGAACAAGGTAAAATAGTTTTCTTTTCAGCATCAGAAGGAGAAGATACTTTCTCTGCCTATATTCAAAATGATCCAGGAGCATCACGACTTGGAGAAGTAGCCCTCGTAGGAACAGACTCGCCTGTTTTTAAAAGTGGTAGAATTTTTGAAGAGATATTATACGATGAAAATGCAGCTTGTCATATAGCCATAGGATCTGCCTATAAATTTTGTATAGATGGTGGTAGTGAAATGTCCCAAGAAGAGCTTAATGCAATTGGATGTAATGATAGCCGGGTTCATACTGACTTTATGATCTCTTCTGAGCAAGTGAGTGTAACAGCTGAAAATTTTCAAGGAGATTCCATTAAGCTGATTGATAATGGTAAGTGGAGCTTACACATCTAACTGCTTTGATTAGATTTGGCTGCTTATTGTTTCTTCAAAAATGCTAAGTAGCCTATCTTTGGAAAGATTTATACCATTGAATTCTTCGATAAATCCCTCTTTAATTCTTGCAATGAGCCCTTGATCGCTACCAAAAATAGATGGATTCTCAATCAAGTAATATTTAGCGCAGCCCTTTACAAAAGCTACTGCAAAATCTTCTGAGTCATCGATTCCGCAGCGCGTTTTTGCCGTTATAAAGTAATCAAAAAAAGACACTTTTTTTTCTGTATCATAATTTCTAAGCCGGGCAGCGGAAGTTGCTAGATCTTCTACCTCGTCTAAGGGCAACCCTTGATTTACCTTAAAAACTAAAGAAATTCTAGATGAAAGATTCGATAGGACCGGCGCAGAATCATCAATAACTTTAGCCTGAATGACTTTTCGACATATTTTGGACGAAAAACAACTCAATTTTTCGATAATAGGGCAGCAAATACTTGACAAGCAACTATTTAAAAAACTGCTCTTGGTATGGATCGGAAAACCTAATATTTTTAGGGAATCCAAAGGGGTATACTGC
>JBEIFG010000061.1:0-8841 GCA_040382555.1 Chlamydiales bacterium
GTTTTTCGTGATTGCATACATTTCTCACATTGAATTTAAGATTTCAAATGCCATTTGAAATAAATTTAATCAATAAATTAATGAATTCTTGTTTTTTTATTTGTTTAATTTTTCTTTTTCCACAAATTCCCACAAAAAAAATTAAGTAAATAAACTTGTGCTATTGAATATCTTGTAAATGAAAGCAGAGAGTCTGGTAAGCATTATCTATGTAAATTTGTTGATAAGTTCGTTTTGTGGTGGTAAATTGTGGGAAAGTAGGGGAAAAAGGGTGTGTGGCTGTGTTTTTCTTTAGCGGATCCACAGAAGTAAAGCTGGATGATAAAGGACGTTTTGTTCTGCCTCAAACTATGAGATATGGTTTGACTGAAGATGGTCTTTTAGAATTTAGCATCGGCTTGGGGCTTGGTGGATGCTTGGCCATATATAAAAAAAGCGATATCGATAAAATTGTGCAGAAATTTCAAGCTAAACAGCATATTGGAAAATATCAAAAGTTTTTCACACTATTTTTTTCTACTCTCCATCAAACTTCATGCGATAAAATTGGTAGAGTGATGCTACCGTCTATTTTAAAGAAAACGGTGGGCATAAAAAATGAAATTATTGTGGCTGGAGTTTTGGATAAAATAGAAATTTGGCCCAAAGATCAGTACGAGACTCATTTAGCTGCTATGCTTAACGGTAAAGATCCCGAAATGAATTTACACAAAATGACAGAGGAGGCGTTTGCTCTTTTGTCCGAAGATGAAGGAATAGAGAATGAGTAATATGAATAGCCGACCCCATCTTTCTGTGATGGCAAATGAAATGATAACCAATTTTGAAGGTGTGACTCTTAAGGTGTTTGTGGAAGGCACATTAGGAGCTGGGGGTCATGCAAAAATGCTATTAGAGGCCCATCCAGAAATTCAGACATACATAGGATTCGATCAAGATCCGGAGGCTATAGAAATAGCCAAGGAAGTATTGAGCCCCTGGAAAGAAAAGGTCCACTTCATTCATGCGAATTTTAGTGATATGGATTTATATTTAAAAAAAATGGGAATCCAAACAGTCGACGGTTTTTTTTTGACCTAGGAGTTTCGTCCATGCAGTTTGATAAGGACTATAAGGGATTTAGTTTTTCTAAAGAAGGTCCGTTAGATATGAGGATGAATCCACATAATCCCTTGACTGCGCGTGAAATTGTCAATAAGTGGTCTGAGGAGAGCCTCGCAGCGATATTTAGGGATTTCGGAGAAGAACCCAAGTGGAGGCAGCTAGCTAAAGCGATTTGCATCGAAAGAAAAAAGCGATCCATAGAAACTACTAAAGAGCTAAGCGACATTATTTGTGAGGAATATAAAGGTAGAGGAAGGCTTCACCCAGCGACATTAGCATTTCAAGGTCTGCGTATTGCGGTAAACAAAGAACTAGAAGTGCTCACAGATGGCTTGAAAAAAGCTTTGTATTGGTTAGCTCCCAAAGGCCGAATTGGGGTGATTTGTTTCCATAGCTTAGAGGATAGGATTGTAAAAAATGTATTTAAAGAGGCTGCTACTTCACGAAAAGAGGGTAAGTTGAGAATAGAGCCTTATATGAAATTAATAACAAAAAAACCTTTGGTACCCTCATTTAAAGAGACTAAAAGCAATCCAAGGGCAAGAAGTGCTAAATTGCGTTTTGCTGAAAAGATAGGGGCTGAAATATGAAAAAAGGAATATTCTTTAGAGTTTTGATATGTTTTCTTTCTTTCGGCTTTTGTTTGTTTTCTTATTTAGAAAAACAAAATGAACTGACAGAGCTAAGGATATATGCTCCTAAACTTGCGAAGGAAATCAAGAATATCCAAGAAGAGAATACTAGATTATTTTATGAGATTGAGCAGTTTGAAAGCCCTGATAATATGATGAAATTAGCCAGAGATTCAAGATTTAGTCATCTAAGACACCCACTGTCTAAAGAAGTTCTACTTTTACAAGAAGGGCTGGCTATTGAAAATCATAAATCACCTGCTAAGGTCGTTTATTTTGAACCCAAGCATACATTGGCATTCGGAGCTAAGTAAATATGAGTCAAAGACGTGACCGCGGTTCTGTCCCTATAGAGAACCGCAAGCGTCTCGTTTGGCTCTCTTCTGGGGTAACCTTTTTGTTTTGTCTTCTTATAGTTCAGTTCTATAAAATACAAATTGTGGAAGGGGATAAGTGGAAGAAAAAAGCCCGGGCGCAGCATCAACTCTCAGTGATAGAGCCTTTCAGAAGAGGGACTTTTTATTCGAATACCTCGTTGAAGGAAGGTCATCCAGAAGAAGCAAGAGCACTTGTGTCCGATGTTCCTAAATTTCATCTTTTTGTGGATCCTAAATCGATTCCCGATTCTCTAAAAGTGCACATTGCTGAAAAGATTGCATTTTTACTACATTTTAAATCAGATGAGCAAAAAAAAATTCTCAGTCACCTATCAAAACCATCTCGAAGTCGTAAAGTGCTAATGTGGTTATCGAGAGAAAAAAGAAATGCGGTTGAGAGCTGGTGGTTTGAGTTTGCAAGAAAAAATAAAATCCCAAGAAATGCTTTATATTTTGTGGGAGATTTTAAAAGGTCATATCCATTCGGTAAGCTACTCGGTCAAATATTGCATACCGTTCGAGAAGATAGAGATCCGGTGACAAAACAACAAATCCCCACTGGAGGTCTTGAACTTATCCTGGATTCTTATCTGCAGGGAAAGGAAGGAAAGCGCATTCTTCTAAGATCACCAAAACATCCTTTAGATACTGGAAAACTTGTGGTGAATGCCGAAAACGGTGCCGATGTAATTTTAACTATCAATCACTACCTTCAAGCAATAGCTGAAGAGGAAATTGAAAAAGCGGTAAAAAAAGCCAATGCGAAAGCTGGTTGGGCTATCATGATGGATCCGAGGACGGGAGAGATCTTTGCTTGGGCACAATTTCCTTTTTTTGATCCTAGTAGATATAAAGCTTTTTTTAATGATCCAAAGTTGTTAGAAGATACAAAGGTCAAGGCAATCACAGACCCTTATGAGCCGGGATCCACTATGAAGCCCATCACAATGGCTATATGTCTTAAAGCTAACGAAGAATTAAAAAAGCGCGGTAAGCTTCCTTTATTTGACCCTGATACAAAGTTAGCTACTTCAAATGGTCATTTTCCTGGAAGATCAATCCCTATTCGAGATACTAAATTGCATCATTTTTTAAATATGGATATGGCGATTCAGAAGTCTTCCAATATCTACATGGCTAGAATAATTCAGAGAGTTGTGGAAACTTTAGGTGGTGAATGGTACAGATCGGCTCTTCAAGATGTGTTTGGATTTGGAATCAAAACAGGAGTGGAGCTCTCTTCAGAATCAGCAGGTCTTCTTCCTACTCCCGGAAAAAAACACCCCAATGGGGCTTTAGAATGGTCGGTTCCCACTCCCTTTTCACTAGCTTTTGGCCATAATCTTCTAGTAAGTAGTTTGCAAATGTTGAGAAGTTATGCCATACTTGCTAACGGAGGATATGATGTCCGCCCTACTTTGATAAAAAAGATTATTAAAACGAATTCTCTAGGAGAAACTACGACTCTCTTAGATAATTCTAGTTATGAAAAAGTAAATACATTGAAAAGGGTACTCGAACCAAATATATCTGAGCGGGTTGTTCGCTCTATGAAATTTGTAACCAAGCCTGGCGGAAGTGCTTCCAGGGCGGATATTTTTGGCTATACTGAAGCAGGAAAAACAGCAACTTCTGAAAAAATTATTAATGGTACTTATTCAAAAAAAGATCACATCTCCACCTTCATAGGGTTTGCCCCAGCAGACCATGCTAGATTCGTAATGCTAGTGGCTATAGACGAACCAGAACATAAATTTATTCCAGGGGTTGGAAAAAATCATATGGGTGGGGCCTGCGCAGCACCCGCTTTTGGAGAAATAGGCTCTAGAGCTCTTCAATATTTAGGAGTAGAGCCAGACGATCCTTACGGCTATCCTTCTGGCGATCCTAGAAGAGACCCCGAAAAAGCAAATTGGTTTAAAGAATCTGAAAATCTACAAAAAAAATATTACGATTGGAACCACTAATGAAATTAAAGAAATTACTAAAAAATATAGATCATGTTGATGTACGTGGCTCAAAAGATATTGAAATTACAGGTTTATCAGCAAATTCTAAAACAGTGGTTCCAGGTCATCTATTCTTAGCAAAAAAAGGATTAAAGGTAGACGGTTCTGATTTCATCGAAGAGGCCGTAACTACTGGTGCTGTAGCAGTGCTTACAGATATGTATAACCCTTTTCTTCAAGGGGTAGTTCAATTAATCACTCCGAATGTAGCAGCTGTTGAAGGAAGCCTTGCCAGTGCATTTTATGATCATCCTTCCCATCAGCTATTTGTAGTGGGTATAACAGGGACTTCCGGTAAAACCTCCACAAGTTACATGATCCGACATATGCTGGATCAGTGCAACGAATTATGTGGTTTGGTGGGTACAGTCGAGTGGATTGTAGGCAGTCAAGTATTTCCCTCCACAATGACTACTCCCGATGCTATTACTAACCATAAATTGCTCAGAGAAATGAAAGATCAAGGATGTAGCTGCTGCGTTATGGAAGTGTCCTCTCACGCTTTACACCAAAAAAGAGTAAATCAAATTAGCTTTGATACAGCTGTTTTTACCAACCTCTCAAGAGATCATTTAGATTATCATACTGATATGGCAGATTATGCTTCTGCCAAGGCATTGCTGTTTTCAGACAGCCCAGATCTTAAGGTTGCCGTTATAAATGCCGATGATCCGTTCAGTGAAATAATGACAAAAAACTGTAAAGCAAATATTTTTACATATGGAATCGACTGCGATGCAGATTTAATGGCAAAAGAGATTGATTTTAATCCTTCAGGTACTAGATTTTCTGTATGCTACAAGCAGGAAGAGGAGTTATTTTCTACCTCTCTCATTGGTAAATTTAATGTGTATAATCTTTTGGCTGCGTGTGCTGTAGGAATCACTAAAGGGTATAGTCTCAAAGTAGCTCTTAACGCTTTATCTACATTTAATGGAGTTCCCGGTAGATTACAAAAAGTACCTAATTCAAAAGGGCTGCATGTGTTTGTGGATTTTGCTCATAAACCCGATGCTTTAGCCAATGTGCTAAGTACTCTTCAGCAAATGAAAAAAGGCAAGCTTATTTGCTTATTTGGATGTGGTGGAAATAGAGACCGTGGCAAACGATCATTTATGGGATCGATTGCAGAAAAGTATTGTGATCAAATTATTCTCACCTCTGATAATCCCAGATTAGAAGATCCAATGCAAATACTCAATGATATTTTGCAAGGGATCCAAGATCCCTCTAAAGTTCTTATTGAACAGGATCGCTCAGAAGCAATCCGCAAGGCTATAGAGAGAATCGGGATGGAGGATGTTTTATTAATTGCAGGTAAAGGACACGAGTCCTATCAATTATTTGCTTATGGTAAAGTGGAATTTGATGATAGGCTAGTAGCTCAAAGACATTGTAATGATTTACTATTACACTAGAGTTAATTTCTTGTTTTTTATAAGTTCTAAAGATATATCCATCTCTTTGCGTGCAAGAAAATCTTATACTCATGCAATATGTTTTTTATCAGAGTAGCTATTGGTAAGGCATGAAAGTTCGAATTCCACTTTTTTTCATTTTTGCTATTTGTAGTTTTCTTTTTTTTCATTTTTCTTTAGGTAATGCCCAAGTGGTGCACAGTAGTAATGGTTTATATCTAAAAGAATACATCCAGTCTCCGTCTGTGAGTAAACCGATTATAGTGCTTGATCCCGGTCACGGTGGAAGAGATGAGGGAACTAAAATGCACTCATTTCAGGAAAAAAGGATTACACTTGCTACAGCATTGTATACTAAAAGATTTTTAGAAGAAATGGGCTACAGAGTGATCCTCACTAGAATGAAGGATGTAGAAATCTCCCTTCGTCGCCGTGTGGAGTTAGCGAATAAAGTAAATACAATGGTTTTTGTAAGTATACATTTCAATGCGTCCAAAAATAAAGAAGCCAAAGGAATAGAAATTTTTCACTACGATTGTAAAGATGTAGAACGAATGAAAAATTCAAGAAAGCTAGCTAACTATATTTTGCACCATGTAATAGATCAAACAGAGGCAGCTTCCAGAGGAGTAAAAAAAGGGGATTTTCAAGTAATAAGGGAAACCCGCATGCCGGCCGTTCTTTTTGAGGGTGGCTTTGTGACAAATTTTCAAGAGTGCTCAAATTTAAGGCGAAAAGAATATTTGCAGCAAATAGCCAAGGGACTTGCGTTGGGTATAGATAAATACTACAAGCACATGGAAACAGATCGTCCTCGGCGCGAGTTGAACGCGCGACCTGCCGCTTAGGAGGCGACCGCTCTATCCACCTGAGCTACGAGGACATGGATATTTTCTGATAATTCTAGCTATAGAATAGTAAAGACTCAAGATCTAAATCACAATCAAATAGGCGAGGGTGTGTGAAAGGGTAAAGAATGCCCTAGATCTGAAAAAAAAATACAAAACTATTTGGGAGCATCAATCTCATTGCATAAAAGGCATAAATATTGAAAATAAGGATGTAAGTTTTTGTAAAAAAAATAAAGAATTTTTAATTAGTGTTATTTTGATAAACTTGTTATTCAGTTTAAAATTAGAGTAAACGAGCATTCTTTATATTTTTTAGAGTAAATTTTATTAAAAAAGACAATCATTTCAAGATGGCGTGGTGATAAAAACCTTTGAAACCATCACAAGAAAGCGATAAAACTTATCTCATCAATTGTAATTATTTAGAGGTTAAAATGGCAGAAAAGCAGGCAGATATAGGTCTCATAGGCTTAGCTGTAATGGGACAAAATTTAGTGCTGAACATGAATGATCATGGTTATACAGTAGCTGTATTCAATAGAACTGTATCTAAGGTAGATGATTTCATTAATGGATCTGCCAAAGGGACAAAGGTTATAGGTGCAAGAGATCTAAAGGAGTTCTTTGCAGCTTTAAAAAGACCCCGAAAGGTGATGATGATGGTAAAGGCTGGAGATGCAGTTGATGATCTTATCGAAGAATGTCTTCCTTTTCTAGAACAAGGGGATATTATTATTGACGGCGGAAATAGCCACTATCCTGATAGCGAAAGAAGGGTTAAAGCACTGGCAAGCAAAGGGATATTATTCATGGGTACAGGGATTTCTGGAGGGGAGGAAGGAGCCCGTCACGGTCCTTCTATTATGCCAGGGGGAAATCCTAAGGCCTGGCCTTCTGTAAAAACCATTTTTCAAAGTATCTCAGCCAAGGCGCAAGAAGATGGACTGCCCTGCTGTGATTGGATAGGGGAAGGGGGAGCTGGTCACTATGTGAAAATGGTTCATAATGGCATTGAATACGGTGACATGCAGCTTATATGTGAAGCTTATCAACTGCTAAGAGAAGTATTAGGTCTTTCTGTAGATGAGATTAAAGACATATTCAATGATTGGAATAAAGGGGTGCTCAGTAGTTATCTAATTGAGATTACCTCTGGAGTCCTATCTTATAAGGACTCTGACGGAAAACCTTTAGTAGACAAAATTTTAGATGTAGCAGGCCAAAAAGGAACAGGAAAATGGACTGGTATCAGTGCCCTAGACTTAGGTCTTCCTGTTACTTTGATTGGAGAAGCTGTGTTTGCACGATGCTTATCTGCATTAAAAGATCAAAGATTAACATGCTCTAAGTTGTTTCCTAAAGCTAAAATAGTATTTCAGGGAGACAAAAAGCAGTTTATTGAAGACATTCGACAAGCGCTTTATGCATCAAAAATCATCAGCTACGCTCAAGGTTTCATGCTAATGAAATCGGCAGCAGATGATTTAAAGTGGCATTTAAATTATGGCTCTATAGCGTTAATTTGGCGAGCAGGATGTATTATTAGAAGCCGTTTTTTAAATGACATTAAGAAAGCTTATGATAAAAATCCTGCACTTGAAAATCTATTGTTCGATGACTTTTTTAAAGGGGAGATTCTGTCTTCGGAGATAGGATGGAGAAGGGTAATAGCAAAAGCTGTTGAGCATTCTGTTCCGGTACCATGTTTTAGTACAGCACTAGCCTTTTTCGATGGATATAGATCTGAAAGATTGCCTGCTAATCTTCTGCAGGGACTTAGAGACTTTTTTGGGGCTCATACTTACGAAAGAATTGACCAGCCACGTGGTAAATTCTTCCATACAAATTGGACGGGCACAGGTGGAAACGCTACTGCCGGTTCATACAGCCTATAGTTCCATAAAAGGGCAGCTAGAGAAGCTGCCCTTTTTTACTAATTTTTTTCTTCCGCTTTAAGAACTTCCATAAAAGCAGATTGAGGAATATTTACTTTACCAATCTCTTTCATTTTTTTCTTACCCTTCTTCTGTTTTTCCCAGAGTTTTCTTTTACGAGTTATATCACCGCCATAGCACTTAGCTGTAACATTTTTAGTGATTGCTCGAATCGTTTCTCTTGCTAAAATTTTACCCCCTACCGCAGCCTGGATAGGGACTTTAAACTGTTGCATGGGTATTACATCAACAAGTTTTTCACAAATTCCACGCCCTCGGCTTTCAGCTTTAGATCGGTGTACCATACAAGAAAAAGCATCAACAGGCTCGTCATTTACCCTAATTTCAAGCTTAACAATATCGCTTTGTTCATAAGAATCAAATTCATAATCAAAAGATCCATAACCTTTAGTTACAGACTTAAGACGGTCATTAAAATTAGTAATGATTTCATTGAGGGGGAAGCGATAAGTAAGAAGTAATCGTTTGCTGTCCATGGTTTCTGTTTTAGTTAAA
>JBEIFG010000062.1:0-8810 GCA_040382555.1 Chlamydiales bacterium
CTATCTCCCTTCTCCAAAGTAAATTTTTTAGCTGCTGATTTAGACAATCCTTTTCATTTAGAGGAACTAAAAAAGATCCTATCAGACCTAAAGCCAGATTTAGTGATAAATTCAGCTGGTTTTGGGTTATATGGAGAAACTACTAGTTATACCGTCGAAGAGCAAATGAAAATACTTTCAGTAAATATTATGGCTCTCACAGAAATCTCCTTACAATCCGTCTCTATTTTAAAAAAAGCAGGCAGAAAAGGGATCATTATGAATATTTCTTCAGCTGCTGGATGTTTAATTTATCCCGGGTTCTCTCTCTACAGCGCATCAAAAGCTTATGTATCTCACTTTTCTCAATCATTAGATGCAGAATGTAAGCAATATGGAATAAGAATACTCACCTGCTGCCCTGGCCAGGTACATACTTCTTTTAGGCAACATGCTTCTTTAGGACAGAATCAATCTAAAATTGATTTTAAAACCCTATCCGTTGGTAAAGCTGCCCAGCTCATCATGAAGCAGATATGTAATCAAAAACCATTCCAAATCATAGATACAAGGTATAAAATTCTTATCTTTATTGCCAAATTTCTAATACCTGCTCGGAGGCTTGAGCAAAAGCTTAAAAATGAAATCCTCAAAAGAATAACGCCTAAATAAAAGGTAGCCACTAATTTTTCTCTATAACTTTTTTAAGCTTGTGATTAGAAATTTTTATGCCTTTTGTGGAAACACCCATAATAGTTGTATCTTTAAATGCATATATCTCTTTTAACCCTTTATCTTTGCCTTTTGCCATGTAATGAATTTCTACTAAAGGGTTGCTACTTGCAGAAAAATAAACAAGCTTAGATCCTTCTTCAAAAAATTTATAGGTTTTATCTAAAATAAATTTTTCTACTACAAATCGTTTAGCCCAAGGTTGAGAGGTATCTTTGTTTGAGTAAATTGCATTAAAAATCGTTTTTTTATCGGCAACACCAACCCAAATCGCATGTTCAAAATACTGTTTTTCAGGTATCGCAATTACTTTGTATGTTCCATCAGAGCACAAAACAATGATTTTATCAAAATTCGTGCAGGTGATGGTCAAAGATCCTGAAACCTTTTTACCCACAAATCCAGTTTTAATATCGAAACCCACTTTAATTTCTTTAGTTTCTATAGCTCTTCGATCTATTTCTTCGATCGCCTTAATTTTTGTTCTTCTTGGAAAAAGATCAGCGTACTTACTGAGCAATATTTTCAGATATTCAATCGTGAATTTCTTTACATTTTTAAGGTGCTTTTCCACTACTTTGAGTTGATCTTCAAATAAGCAAATTTCTTCTTTATTTTTATCTATGTCAAATTGTGAAATACGCCGAATAGGTATTTGCAAAAGCCTTTCTCTATCTTCAGTATTTGGAGAGCGAAGCATTTTTTTTACGTATGGCTTTAGTGAATCTTCCAATGACTTATGGATTCCTTCAAGGGTTTTAATTTTTTCTATTTTCTTGTACAACCTCTTTTCAATAAAAATCCTCTCTAAGGTCTTGTAAAAGATCTTTTCCTTTAATCGTGAGCGATCTATTTCTAATTCTTTTTTATGATATTCGACTAGTTTATCCGCATTATATTTAAGGACCTCATTCACATCCGTTTCTAAAGGATTGTCATCTTTAATTACAATAATCTGGGAATTTAAGGATACCTCACATTCTGTGAAGCCATATAGAGCATCTAGTATTTCCTCTGCATAGTGGCCTCTGGGCAGCTTGATCTCTATTTCCACCTCTCGAGCAGTGTAATCATGAATAGCTTCAATTCTTATTTTACCCTTCTTAGCAGCTTCATCAATAGAACGAATCAAGCTTTCAGTAGTTGTTCCATAACAAATTTCTTTAATCAGGAGTGTTTTGGGATCCTTGATCTCTATTTTCGCTCTAAGTTTAATTTTACCTCTTCCTTTATCATAGAGGCTATTGTCCATAATTCCCCATGTAGGAAAATCAGGGAAAATTTTAAAATTTTTGCATTCTAGATATAAGATTTCTGCTTCAAGAAGTTCTTTGAAATTATGAGGCAGTATATGCGTGGACATCCCTACGGCTATTCCATCAGCTCCTTGCATTAGAAGCAGTGGGATTTTAGCTGGCAGTACAATAGGTTCGAAATTTCTGCCGTCATACGATGGGATCTTATCGGTAATATCAGGATTAAAAAGAGTTTCTTTAGCAAGTGGTGAGAGTCGCGTTTCTATATACCTAGCAGCAGCCGATGGGTCCCCGGTAAACATATTTCCAAAATTTCCTTGTTTATCTAGGACATACCCTCGATTAGCTAAAGAGACTAAGGCTTCATAAATTGGTGCATCTCCATGTGGATGAAGTTGCATAGTTTGACCAACAATATTTGCTACCTTATGAAGTTTTTCATCGTTATGACGCCATAGAATTTCTAATATTCTTCTCTGCACGGGTTTTAAGCCGTCTACAATATTGGGAATTGCTCTATCTAAAATGACATAGGAAGCATACTTGATGAAGTGATCCTTCATCTGTTCTTTTAGATCATCCATCTTGTTTCTCTAAATTTTGCATAATAAATTTTTTTCTAGCAGGGGTGTTTTTACCCATATAAAACTCTAAAGTAGGCCTCACATCAGATAAATTTTGAATCCTTACCGGAACTATACGAATATTCTCTGAAATAAACTGCTGGAATTCATCGGGAGATATTTCACCCAAACCTTTGAATCGAGTGATCTCCACTCCTTTTTTTAATTCACGCTCTGCACTACTCTTTTCCTCTTCTGAGTAACAGTAAATCGTTTTTTCCTTATTTCTCACTTTAAATAGAGGTGTTTCTAACATAAATAAATGACCATCTAAAACTAACCCTTCAAAGTAGGTTAAAAAAAACGTAATTAAAAGATTGCGAATATGCATTCCGTCTATATCTGCATCTGTAGCTAAGATTACCTTGCCATATCGCAAGTTATCTAAGTCTTCTTCAATATTTAAAGCTGACATCAAGTTATACATTTCTTCATTCTTGTATAGTTGATCAAGCTTCATTCCGTGAACATTTAAAGGCTTACCCCTAAGCGAAAAAACGGCTTGGGTTAAAGGATTTCTAGTCATAACGATAGATGCTGATGCAGACTCTCCTTCTGTTAAAAAAATTACAGAATTTTGTCCTTCTTTGGATCCATCTCCTAAATGATATTTACAATCCCTAAGTTTTGGAATTTTGAATGAGATCTTTTTTTGCTTTTCCTTTGCCTCTTTTTTAACGGCAGAAAGCTCCTTTCTTAGTTTTTCATTAAATAAAATACGCTCGATGATTTTTTTACTCACATCTTCGTTTTTGTACAAAAGGGTTTGTACTGCATCCTTTACTTCTTGAACTATTGGAGCTCTAATTTCATTATTAGATAGTTTATTTTTGGTTTGAGACTCAAAAATAGGATCTTTTACTTTTACAAGAATGGTTCCTACTATACCCTCTCGAACATCCACACCCTGAAAATTTTTTTTTGTAAATTCATTAATTCCTTTCAGAATCCCCTCTCGAAAGGCCGATAAGTGAGTTCCTCCGTCTTGAGTGTATTGACCATTTATAAAAGAAAAGTATGTCTCGCCGTAGCTAGAAGAATGCAAAAAAGCGAATTCTACAGTTTTCCCTCTGTAGTGTAAGGGCTCGTAGAGTCTATCCTCTTTTACCTCATCATTGAGTAAATCTAGGAGGCCATTTTCAGATCGGATCACTTCACCATTAAAATGCAAAGTTAATCCTGTATTCAAATACGCATAATGCTGCAATCTTTTTAAAATTAGCCCCTTCTGAAAAGAGAACTTTTTAAAAATTTCTATATCCGGAATAAATTCCACCCACGTCCCATTCGGCTCTTGTGTTTTACCTTTTTTTGTGTCCTTCAATATACCTTTTGAAAAACTAGCTTCTACAGACTGGCCATCTCTAAAACTTTTTACTTTAAAAGTTGAGGAAAGGGCATTTACTGCCTTAGTACCCACACCATTCAATCCCACTGAAAATTGAAAAACATCGTCATTATATTTAGCCCCTGTATTGATCTGGCTAACACATTCGATCACTTTTCCCAAAGGTATGCCTCGTCCATAATCTCTAACAGAAATAGATGACTGTTTTTCACTAAGTAGAATATCGATCTGTTTACCATTACCCATGATAAACTCATCAACGGCGTTATCTATTACCTCTTTTAACATGATATAAATACCATCGTCAGGATGACAGCCATCTCCTAGCCTTCCTATATACATGCCAGAGCGCAATCGAATATGCGCTAAAGCATCGAGAGATTGCACAGAGCTTTCATCATAATTCTTAGACATAAATTACTATTTACCTTATTTTTAACGCCATTGCCCTATGAGAAAAAAAAGCAATAAGCCAAAATGAACATAACACTACTATTTTCTATCTAGCAGGCAATGGGGACAGCATTCAAGAAAAAAATCAAGAATTTCTGGTGGGATACTTTACTCGCATATGCCTTGTAACTAAAAGAGCTTTGACCATAGCCTTTTTTACAATTCCAAGCTCTTCAAAGGTAAGCTGGCACTCATCAAGTTGACCATCTTCAGCTTTTTCGGAAACAAGCTTATTTACCATGCCATTCAGAGTTTCTTCTGAAATATCATCTAAGGAGCGAGAAGCAGCCTCGAGAGTGTCAGCTATCATAATAATAGCAGATTCTTTGGTATGTGGCTTTGGCCCAGGATATCTGAATAGCTTTTCATTCACCCTCAATGTGTCCCCTTCCATTTGCTCTATCTGTTTACAGTAAAAGTAATATACCAGCGTAGTACCGTGATGCTCTCTTATTACATCAATAAAACTTTGAGGAAGTCGGTATTTTTTAGCTAAAGCCTCTCCTTCAGAGACATGCGCCATAATTACATGGGTAGATTCTAATGGAGTAAGAAGTTGATGTATGTTAAATCCACCTAGTTGATTTTCAGTGAAATAATGAGGATTAAATAACTTACCTATATCATGGTATAAGGTTGCTGCTCTGCAAAATAAGTCATTCGCGCCAATTGCCCTAGCTCCCGCTTCAGCCACATTTCCCACCACAAGGCAATGCTGATAAGTTCCAGGTGCCTCCAGACTCAACCTTCTAAGCAGTTCGTTATTTGGATCCATGTATTCCATCAGAGTCATGTCTGTCAACATTTTAAATACAGACTCGAGTAAAGGAAGTATACCTAATGCAAGTAGAGCAGATATGGCTAAAAACGCAAAAGTACAAATTAAATCGCTTAAAAGGTTGATGTCTAGTAGAGTACCGTCTGCTAAATTAAAAGCTAACAGCACAGGAATGCAACAAAGCCATGTTTTGGCAAAAACCTCAAAAATATCTTTTCTTTTATGCAAAGACCTAGCAAACATAATTGTACAAAGCGATGCAATTAGATTTAATATGATGAAGTGATCATGGTCTAGTGCTAAGGTAACACCTTCCAGAATTGTTAAAAAAATAGAGCAAAACAAAGCTACCCGAGTTCCTAGCAGTACACATAAAAGCACTGCAGCAAAGGGTACTATCAAAGGATATCTTGCCAGCTCAACTAAATTGAATCCTTTGTTTAAAAGTAGGTATTCCGTGGCTTTGGATAAGATCAAAGAGGTGATTAAAATGGTAACAAGAAGTAAGCACTTTCTTGTAGAGCCAGCAATATCTTTATGATAAATTTTTAAGTATATCACCATGAGCAAAGTAATCATTGCTGCAAGAAGGAAGCTGCCGATGATGCTAAAAGGATTCCATAAATTCCTAGATTCCCCTAAAGCTTTTTTCATCGATTGAAGCATGTATATATGACGCTGATTAACTTTTTCTCCCGGATCAATAATATGACTTCCAGCTGCAACCCTTGTGTATTGCTCCGCGATAGCATCTTGTACCTGAATTTTTAATTTCTTTTCTAAAAAGGAATCGCTAGACAAATTCCAATTTTGAAGCATAAAAAAACTCATAATATAGGAAGCTACTTGCGCATTTGTTTGCTTAGGAGGAAATACGGATTCCTGTACCTCTGACCAAAAATTCACCGGAAGTAAGGATAATTTTCTCTCACTAAAGGGCACCTCAAAAAAGTGATCCGTGGATGATTTGAGATTCCTAATTTTTTCTATCGTTCTTGGGTCGGTGAATCTAACTTCTAAAAGATACTCTTCTAAAGACTCAGTCCCTTCGTACATCATTTCAAAGGTAGCTTCTGGAAAAGAGACTCTCCATGATTTATCCTTTATTAGCTGATCTTCAAATTCTGATAGCACAGCTCTCAGCTGCTTAGGATCGAATCTATAAATAACGCCTATATCTTGAATGGCTTGCTGTTTTAAAACTAAGGTCGCTTCTTCATTTGGATATTCAAAGTCTACCTGAGCAATAATATATTGCTTTGATGCGGAGCCAAGCTCTAGCACATCAATTTTCACTTCACGGAAGTGGATGAATATGGCTAAAACAAAAGCGAAAAGTATGGCTAAAAAAACCCTTATTCCTAAAAAATCTTTGCTCCACCAATGGTTTGATGAGCTTGAAGAATCAGAATTCGAATTTTCAGCTATTGAGCCAGGCATACGCTCTAATATCCTTGATAAAGTAAGAATTTATATTAAAGATAACATAACAAAAAAAATAGGTATCCAACTTTCTTTAAAAGTTAGAATATTCAATAAATTTTTTAATAGAAAAAAATAAATTAATAAAGAGTTGTTTTTTTGAATCTATGAATTCATCATAAAAAAAACTTATTTCGATATAGAAACTCTTCTTAGTCAGCACTTTAAAAATGAGATCATTTTTCTTTTGCATTTAGATTTATTCGCGTATACTTTAATTAACAAATTCTCTTTATCCCTTAAAGGAAAAAGCGCATGAGCCCATCCCATCCCACTGAGAACTACCAGGTTATCGCAAGGAAATATCGCCCTCAAACCTTTGCTGACGTTATAGGTCAAGAATCTATTGTAACCACCTTAAAAAATGCACTCCAGTTTCAAAGGGTTGCCCATGCATATTTATTTTGTGGATGCCGGGGAACAGGAAAAACTACTTTAGCTAGGGTTTTTTCTAAATCACTGAATTGTCAAAAGTTATCACGCGATTTTGAACCTTGCAATGAATGTCAATCCTGCATAGAAATTTCTCAATCTCACTCACTAGATGTGATGGAAATAGACGGCGCTTCCCACCGAGGCATCGATGATATTCGGCAAATCAATGAAACCATAGGCTATGCTCCTTCTTCTGGGAGAAATAAAATTTACATCATAGATGAAGTGCATATGCTGACTAAAGAAGCCTTTAATGCGCTTTTAAAAACTCTCGAAGAGCCACCTGCTAATGTTAAATTTATTTTTGCCACTACCGAGCCTCACAAAGTACTGCAAACCATTTTAAGCCGCTGCCAACGATTTGATCTTAACCGTATTCCTATACCCCTTATCCAAGAAAAACTTAAGAAAATTGCCCACGAGCTTTCGATTCATGTAGAAGAGGATGCCCTGCTATTGATAGCTAAAATTTCAGAAGGTTCCTTACGAGATGCAGAATCCTTGTTGGATCAGGTAATCTGCTATAATGATTCCTCTCTTACGGTGGAAAACGTCTCTTCCTCATTGGGAATCGTGTCTGCTAATGTATTGTTTGAGCTAGATGAGGCGGTACAAAAAACAGATCTTTCCTATGGATTCGCATTAGCGGATAAAGTTTTTTCCTCAGGAAAAGACTTAAGTTATTTTCTCGATAGTCTTCTTGAACACTTTAGAACAATACTTGCTTTTCAACTAGATCAACCTGTTCTACTTACCACATTCAACCAACAAAAATATTCACTTTCTGCTAAGCAAATCTACACCCAGGATCAAATTTTATATATTCTTGAATACTTAGTAAAGTGGTCTCAGGAATTATCAAGGTCCAGTTTTAAAAGAATCAACTTAGAGATGGTTCTTTTACACATCATAAGAAGCAAGCAAAGAGTGCCGGTAGATACACTTATTAAGCGTCTTTACGAACTAAAGCAACATATTGAGCTGGCTAATAGCGTGCAAACAAAGGAATCTTTTTCTAGCACCCCGCTGGTAAATAAAGAGTCGAAAACAAATGATTTATCTGAACCTACCCCCCCTCCTATTTCTGTAAAGGTGCCGGATATTCATCCAGCTCAAATTCTCTCCGAGCCTTCTGTAATTTCTCTTGAAGTAAAACCACAGAACGTAATGGAAAAATCTAAAGATATATTACCTTCATTTCATTCTCCCGAACTACAAATTCTATCTGAGACTCCATCTACCGGTAAAAATACAAATCTACAGAAAAATGATACCGAAGCTGAATCTAAGCAACTACCAACTTCTTCCAATCTTGAAAAATTACAAATTAAATACCAGACCGTTATACGCTTTGCAGCTGTAGAGCTAGATGGGGTCTTTTCAAAGAACTAATCCAAGGAGATACATTTAAATGGGAAGCGGATTTGCCAAAATGAAAAAACAAGCTCGCCTGATGGAGCAACAACTTGAACAAATGAAAGAGTCCATGAAAAATTCAATATTTACAGGTATCAGCGGTAATGGGCTTGTAGAAGTGACTTTAAATGGAGATAAAGAAATAAAAGATATCAAAATAAAACCTGAGTGCGTGGACCCAAACGATATTGAGGGCTTAGAAGATTTGATTAAGGCTGCTATTCAAAATGCTCAAGAAAAAATTTCTGAAGAATCCCAAGGAAACATGTCTCTACCTGGAGGATTTTCCTTACCTAGTGGGCTATCTC
>JBEIFG010000063.1:0-8692 GCA_040382555.1 Chlamydiales bacterium
AGCTTGAATTTTTAAAAATAAAAACAAATCTAAATCATTTTGCACTGAAATACAAAATTTTGATCAAAGCTAATCAAATAGCTTACGAGGAGCTTAAGAAATTACAATCTTTTGAAGTTGGTTGCGTAAGGTGAGTCAATAGGATATTACACGTGAATAGCCAAACAAAGAACTCAAAATCTGATGATTTTTACAGTGGAAATGCACCAGCTCTGCTTGTGCCATACGGCCAAAACCAAGAACAAAAAGCCGCTGTTTTAAAATTCAAACCATCAGAGCTTTACAAGGCGTATATGGGGAAAGATGATTATTCTGGTGCAGATATTATATTCATTAATAACACATTACACCAACTTGAAGAAAAAAAGTGGTCCTTCCGACTTTTTTGTGAAAAAATCCTAAAATGACTATCCTTTTTGTAAAAAAAGGATAGTCATTTGAAAGAGCTTTACTATTATTTAATTGGATTGATTGAGCCATGGACTGTCGATGACGTCCAATTTCAAGTTAAATCTCAACAAGTAGATATTTGGGTTAGCTACAAATCTAATACTTGCCAATGCAATGAATGCTAAGAATCTTGCCCAGTTTATGAGCACGTTAATGAGCGAACCTGGAGGCATTTAGATAGTTGCGGGTACAAGACCTTTGTTCATGCCAAAATACCCCGTATTAAATGCTCTTTGCACGGCATTCATCAGATAAATATTCCATGGGCCCAGACTCATTCACGTTTTACTCTTATGTTTCAGCAGCTAGCTATAGACATTTTAAAGCAATGTACTATCACCGGAGCGGCTAAAATTTTACGCATTTCTTGGGATCAAGCATGGCATATTATGGAGCTGGCTGTAAAACGAGGTTTAAATCGAAAGACAAAAGAACCTATTTCCTATTTAGGGGTAGATGAAAAATCGGTTTTAAAGGGAAATGCTAAAGATAATGTTTTTATCATATTGAGCATTGTTAATGGTGCGCAACATGTCTTCTACGTTTCATATTTCGATACCTGTGGGACATGTTACATTTACTTAGCGTCACGAAAAATATATTTTTTAATTTTTGTTGCACTTCAGGTTGGAATGGGTGGACCTTATTAATATCCGAAAAGCAAAGCTATTTTCTTAAAATAAACTTCTTTCAAAAATTAATTTAGCATCACAAAGTTTTACAACTTGGGTTCAAATGCTTAGCATGAGAATGATGTCAATTCACAAGTTCATTCTCATTCGTGTAAGTTTCCTCTTCGATAGAGTCATCCATAATATGCACGCCTCCTTTAGAGTGTTCTGTTTTTTCGAAGAGTTGGCTTAACGTATAGCTAAAGTTCTTTTGAGGTGCTAAGTAAATATCCAAAAGACCCATGTTCATTAGTTAACCTCAAAAAAATGAACAGGGATTTTAATTAGTAAAATAAAAATTTTAATATTAAATCCAAATAATTATTTAAGTTGATTACCTTTGTAAAAAAAGATATAATTTAAACCGAAACAATCTTTTGGTTTTATAAAACTATGACAAGCATAATTTCTAATCAACCTAATTATGATCCTTTAAAAGAGCTTACTGTTTCTATTTGCGATGCTCTCAAAAGTAAGCAAAATTTTAAGTTTGATAGATTTAATGGAACCATCAAGGTTGTAGCCGCTAGTGCTTTGACGGCAAGATAAGAATATAAGCAAATCAGAAAGCTTGCCCTCTATACCTGTTCTATATTTTCAAAGCAGACCATTCATAATTTACCTGTAGATCAGAGGGAGATATTTCGCGACTTAGGGGATTCTGTGGATAAAGCTGTTCGTATTTTTAAACAAAAATATGGAAAGATAGCATCGAAACAAGGTTATTGCCGTTCCCTTGAAGCAAAGGCTCTCTGTATTAAGTTAGGTGGTGTAGTAGATCACAAGTATTTAAAATCTGAAGCATCAAAAGATTTTAAAGCTTTTATTAAAGCAAACCACCTTCACCACAAAATGCCAGCTACCGGATATCAAATGCAAGAGGATCCTTCCCTCGAGATTGAGGATTATGGAATAGTACAGTGGCGTGATATCCAATCTAGGCAGGTAAATCCTTTGCGGATAGATCATGTATCACAGGATGGTACACTTCTTTTTACCACTGATTGCGAAAAAAAATTAACAGACGATTATTCTTTTATATCCGGGAAAATAGCTAAATATAATCCTCAAAATGATCAACACCTGCGCCCGTTCGATACCCAGCCCCTCTCAGAGAACTTTTCGATAGAATTGTATACTTCACTGGATGATCCCGGGGGAATGAAACCTAGATTGCTTCTAGGAGATCATTCTTATCTTATTTTAACAAATCCTCAAGGGAAGCGGTATAGTACGGGTAAATTAATGAGAAGTTACTTGGGGATTAGAGATGTGTTTGCTCCCTTTTCAATGAAAAAGGCTTGCATTGATGTGCCAGATCGCTATGTGTATTTACCCAAAGAAAATAGGAATGTAACAAAAACTGTGTTTTATGTTTCCGAAGATAAATTTCAAAAAGTTCTAGATGCCATTACAGAGGCAAAGCAAGATCCCGAGTTTTCCTTTTCCATACTTAAGGGAAACTGCTCTTCTTTTGCGGCAAGTCTTTTATCCCACGCAGGTATAGATGCACGTTGTCAAATGAACTGGTATGAATTTTTATTTAGAGCTATTACTCCTGCATTCATTCAAAATGGCTGGAATGGATTTATGAGCTCAATCCCACTGGGTCTTAAGTATGTCGTCGAGACTGTAGCTCATGCATTCGCTTATTTAGTAGGATTGATTCCAGGGCTGCTGGTTTGGGCATGGAGTCACTTCGGAGGATGTAATGGCTTATGCTCTGATATCTCCTTGTTTGATGTGCTTTTTCCTTGGAGACAAAAAATGGATCATCCCTTTGCCATGAAATGTTGGC
The DNA here is from genome assembly GCA_040382555.1 of Chlamydiales bacterium. Taxonomy (GTDB): domain Bacteria; phylum Chlamydiota; class Chlamydiia; order Chlamydiales; family Rhabdochlamydiaceae; genus VGMB01. Next base: position 2,920 of record JBEIFG010000063.1, read on the forward strand.
AAGATAGTAAGCCAGCAATTAATGATTTAACCGGTGAATAGGAATATTTATGTCTATACCCAATTATCAGTCTATGCCAAGTTCGTCTAACATAACTCACCCCTTGGCTATTTTAGAAGATATAAATGCTCGTCATATCCCATCTCACCAGGAAAGAGGGTACGATGAACTTAAAACCAAAGACAGTTTACCTTCTTCTGAAGCTCTTAAAATGATTAACTCTCTAGAAATTGAAGAGTTTATCCCTGCCAAAGCAGCCATATTGCTTAAATTAAATTGGGCTGATGTTGATTTCTCACAGGCAATTTTGTGTAATATAGTAGCAAACCTTAGGGATACTAGGGGATTAATCAGTGAAAATTTAGCAAATTTTATTCTCGGCGAAATCGATCGTTATCAAAATCAAAAAGCGCTAGAATTAATTTATGCATGCATGCGACTTGAAAGCAGACATGATGTATACACTCTGGATGATATTACCCTCAGTAGTCATAGCGAGGTAATGAAACATGTCTATGATAAAGAATATCTACATAGCAGGCTATTTTTAGATACTTATACCACAGAGCTTTCTAAAAGGTTTGAAGAAGAGAAACCCACCTTAAATACTATGCAAGTGAGCATAGAAAATAATGCAGCTAAAGCATTTCACGATTCCTACCTTTCTTTTCTTTCCAATATCGCTTCCAAGGAAACCGATCCGCTTCACCGCATTTGTTTCGAAGAAATTAAAGAGACTCTTGAAGCGCTAAAGCCTGATTCTACTTCATTTTTTGTAGATGTGTATCGCATTTTAAAAACTCACGAATTATACGGTAGACATTTAATCAAAGTGGTTGATTTAACAGATTCATTGAAATCTCCAGAAATTGAGAAAGATAAAAATTTAGAGCAACTATGTTTTATTGCATTTAAAAATTCGATGTACTTTCTTGCCGATTATAAGAACATGTCATGCGGCTCCATGACCCTTTATGCTCTACAACATGGACTCATAAAAAAAGAATGGCTAAAAATTAGCCGTATTTTTGCATCTCACAAGCATAGATTTTGTGATTGCCATGCGGTGGATCAATCGATGGGCCGTTTAGAAGGTACTACCCATGAGGGGCTACTTAGAATGTGGCCTCTTCAACATAAACCTTTTGCATCCATATGCAAAAATCCAAAAAGGCAAGAAGATAGTTGCGAAACAGTGGCTGTTTATGGATGTCAGTGGGGTAGTGGTCATAAGCAAACCACCATTAATGCTTCAGAAATTTTAGAGCAAGAAGGGATGCATCCTGTCACGATAGATATGCCAGGTGAGCTTTATTTAGAGGAGGGGCAACAAGACTCTACTACTGTGATTTTTAATAAGCTTTTACAACATAGAGCTTTTTCTATTATTAATATGCTCCGCTGGGCTACCGGCAGCGATAATGTTAAGCCGATACCTTCAGAGCAGATAAGAACGAATTTACGTAGGATGCTTCTGGTAAATCCCTCTGCTGCCGTACTAACTATTGGATCCCTGGCAGAACCTCTTGTGAAAGCAGCAGAAATTATGGGTATTCCTTGCTTGCAGATTGCTACGGATAGGTGCCGAACTGTTTATACACGATCAGCTCCTTTAGAATATCCTCATTTTAAAATGAGTATCCCATACCCTGAAGAATTTATGATACCAACAGTATCTAATACCGAGACTAAAGAGCAGATTACTCTCGGCGGGCCGCCAGTAAAAAAAGCGTACGATATCGAAAGAAATGCACAGGATATTAATGGTTTGAAACGTGACCTGGATTCGAGCATACAATTAAATATCCCCCCTGGAAAAAAATTAATCATCGTGGCCAATGGAAGCAACGGAGCTAGTTCCCCTTATCCTGATTATATTATTGAAAAATTTAAAGGAAAGTCAAAGGAAGAGATCCCCTTTGTGCTGGCTGTGCTATGTGGTCATAATAATGATTCTTATAAAAGCTATGTGGAAAAACAGGCCGCAAATCTACCCCAAGGGGTAGTGAAAGCTCTAGGGTTTGTTCAGCCTGAAAATATGGAAAAACTCTACAGAGTGGCAAGCTATGGCGGAGGGCTGATTGGAAAAGCGGGGGGGCTAACGCTTTTTGAGACCTCTAAATGCGGAACCAGGATGATTATCGATAATATGCCTTCACCCATATTCGGCAGGGGGTGGGAAGGGCTTTTTTTAGGTATATTCAATTGGATTTGTAGGCTATTTGGTTTTCAGAACTTCCTATACTGGGAAAAGGATAATCAAGATTTTGCCACGAGTCAAGGTTTTGGTACTGCTGTGTCTAGCGTAGATGAATTTTATGCGGCCTTTGATGATCTTTTATCTCACTCTAAGCCAGCTCAATTAGCTGCAACGGTCGAATCCTTTAGCCGCCGCCTTCCTGATATAGTCAATGAGATGAAAGCATCGATTGCTGAAGATGAGACCTACCGCCAAAGAAGAATATATTTAGAGGATCCAAAAGCTGCGGCCCGCATTCTTTAAAAACGAGGGAATATGACGACATTGTATGCTTCAAATCCTGTAATGACCCGTAATCACTTTTTTCATCTGACCTCAGATGAAAAAGATATTTGTCAAAGCTCTGAATATCAAGGGGAACAAGCTAAAAAAACAGCGGATTTTTTTATTCAGCACCTGCAAAGGATTCGACAAAAAGATACCTCATTAACACCAAGTAAGCAAAAATCTGTTTGCATCAATGCAAAAATACACCTTAGGTCTGTTCTACGACAAGAGCCTAATTTAGCGGATATGGAATATTCTGAGGGCAAAAAAACACCTCTTTATAAAACGATGGCTAAATTAGATCGATATGTGGCTGCAGAGTATAGCAGGCTATTTTCTCCTGTGAGATCTGGTGAGGATCTAAGAGGTCGATATTTGCTGAACATGAGTAAAGATCAATTGGATAAATGGATTACCGAACCCACCCATGCTGCTCGGAAAGTCCCAGAGCTAGCAGACAAATCCTTTCTTGTTGCCTCGGAGCAAGCAGAGCAAACCTTTTTCGAGCAGCCGGAAGAAGTAGACTTTCTCACGGATAGTTTTATCTATAAACAGATGGCCCGGCTCAATGAGCAGATAAAAATTATTGGCGGACACCACTTCATTCGCTTTAAGGGTCAGCTAAGACAAGTGAATGAGATAATTCCTCTTTTTAACATAGATAAAAAGGGAAAGATATTTTCAAAGCATGCAGAAAATGAGAGATATTATTTTTTAGAAAGCAGCGGTCTTAGCCCTTTTGATCCTGAAAAATGGACTGAGCTCCCTGTATATAGAACTAGAAAGCATCCAAGATCTGAAAATGACTTTAGATTAGTGATTAAAACGGTCATTCGAGATGAAGAGGACGTGAAACATTCGTGGATGGAACTAAAATCTCCCACCTCTGTGTATAATGTAGGATATTTTTGGGATGATAAATATATAATTTCTCCTCTTGAATTTTGTAAAACGGTACCAGGGGCTCTTCATTGTCCAGATAAAAATGAATTGATTGGCAAAGAAAAAGATGTAGTAAAGACGGTTTGCTCGATTTCTCAAGAGCAGTTTGCAATCCTAAAAGAGGAAATAGAAAAGTTTCAGGCTTATGGTCCAGGTAAGCCCTATAATTTTGTGAACAGCAGTTGCAGCTCATGGCTTCGTCACACGGTGGAACATGTGGGATTAGAACTCTCTTCCCAAGAAAATCTTCAGCGCGTTATACAGCAAAGGCATTTTAGCTTCTCTAATGAAAAAAGCACTTTATTCGGTAAGGTAGAAAGAGCGTGGCATAGAGTATTGGCCTTTTTTAGGAATCTGCTTATTTATATTTTAGGTGGCGGAAAAAGCTCTGTTCCCAGAAAAGATCTGCAATCGCCCAATACAGCAATCATCCGAGGATGGACAGACCTTTTCGACCTAAAAAGAGGATTGGTAGATTATCCTAAACGAATTCGAGAGTGGCAGCTAAGGGTAGCTGAGGAAAGGCAGAGTAATCTTAGGGATTTGATTTCCCCTAGGAATTACCAAAATCTAAGCGAAGAAGAAAAAGAGATTGAGCGCTCTAAGATTCTTTTAGCTTTGCCGATAGATATTCAGCTGCCAGCACCAGAAATCAGCTTTTAGGTAAAGAAGCAGTCGCTAGACTGCTTCTTCCATTTCATATACAGGGCTCACGAAGAATCCTGTCTTTTTTAGAGCAAAAAGTAGCTCAGCTACAGGTTCCCACTCTGCCTTTCTATCTATATGAAGCAAGATTCTTGTTTGCTTATGATCCCTAGGAAGCAATCCAAGCTGCTCTTGACGCATAAGCTCATTTTCGATCGCGCTAATATTTTCCATAGAAAATTCATGGAATTCTGTAATCCATTTATATTCGCCCCCAGAGGTAACACTTAGATTCACAAGCGATAATTTATTTTCGGCAGGGGTATCTGATACTTTATCTACTAGGCGCACTAAGCTTACTTCGGAGTCAAATAAAGTAGCTTTAGTGACGGCAATCGTTGCGAATACCGCCAAGATTAAAAATAGAAAATCTACCATGGGAGCGAGGTTAAAGCTCCCTTTATTTCTTAGCTCTTCATCAGGTATCAAGTCCATATTTTCTCCTAACTCGCACACCTTTTAATGATGGTACTTATGACTTTCAATCAGTCTTGCAATAGATACAGCTTCATTTTCTACCAGCGTAAGTGATTTCACCAATCGGTATTTAGAAAATGAGTGCAGAACCATAGCTAAAATAGCTACAAAGATACCAGCTACCGTGGTTCCTACGGAAACACCGAGTCCATCGAAGAGCGCAGAAATACTCTCAAAGGAGCGATTTAAGTCATAAAATGCGTAAAACATCCCTAGCACTGTGCCCAAAAGACCGATCATGGGAGCAATAATGGCAATATCATAGAGAAAATTGAGTCTTTGCCAAAAGGATATACTAGCTCTTTTACCTTCTGATTTCATCGATTCTAGCATAAACTGCAGTCCATAGTTTCTTGAGCTTATGGCTGAACATAAAATTTTGGATAGAAAACCTGGATTTTTTTCACAAAGCGAAAGGGCGTCCTCAAAATGATTACTCATTAGCTTATCTTTGACGTGTTTAACGAATGCATCATTTGAGCGAGCATGGCTGCTAAGCGTCAGTGCGTTGATGAGCCATAGAGCAAAGGAAGCTACGGATAAACCTAGAAGAGCTAAGTAGATGATCGGAGAGCCTCCGACTACTTCTTGCAAGCTGATTTCGATTTTTTTGGCAGCTGTGATAGATCCTTGCGTTTCTTTGTCTTGAGAGTAGTTAGGAATGGGGGGGATTTCAGACTCATCCGCAAGAGCTTCTTCCGCATCATCCATAGCTAGGAGTTCAGCTTCTGTATTTGAAGATAACATGCTATTGGAGAACATACTATTCATATCACTGAGATCCGCAGAAATTCGCTCGATTTGAATGTCTATTTCACCTGGAGCTAGGGATTGGGCGCTCATAGGATCGAGTAGTCCATCTAGGGTGGTGGGCTCGATTAACAAACCTTCATCACTTTGCCGGTTTGCTTTGTCTTCAATCTCTTGTTGTCGAATGGCTACGCTGCTGCCCTCAAGAGCTTCTAAAGTTTGCTCCTGCTCTAATTCTTGCTCTAGTGACAGAAGCTCTGCTTCTAAATCCTGATTAGATGCGTCAGAAAATGAAAAAGCATCGAATTCTTCTTGGACATACTCAGAACCGGCAGCAAACACTGTATCGCTTTCTACCTGTGCTGAATCTAT
>JBEIFG010000064.1:0-8575 GCA_040382555.1 Chlamydiales bacterium
GGAAGCTCTGTAACAAAATCCTTAGAATCCAATAAAAAATATCATGGAAGACCCGCTAAACCTGTTTTAGAACATCATAAAGAAGTAATCTTTCTAAAAAACTTTGAATCTTATATTAAGCGTATAGAAAATTTGGAAAATTCTTTTAAAGAGGCCAACTTAAACATATACATATCATAAATTAAATGTTGATTCTTTATTTATAAAAAATTAACCTGTATAGCCTAAAAAAGATTTACTCTTAATAAAATTTCCAGAAAATAAAAAATCTTTAGGTATTGATACTATCAACTATCTAATCAAAAAAAACTACACATAAATTTCTTTTTATTATATCCACCTGCTAAAACTCGAAAAGCTGTTATTTTATAAATTCCTACAGTCAGAAATTTATATTATGAAGAGAAAAAAAAACTAAAATTCATTAAAATCGTGCAAACTTAAATTATCTGCTAGAGGATCGCTAATGAATACTACAAGCTCACAAAAATACTCTCTCAAGGAACTGTCCAAATTACTGGATTGTAGTTTTGAAGGAAATGAGAACTTCGAAGTAAATAATATTGATTCTTTGGAGACAGCTACAGCTTCCGATGTATCATTTCTTTCAAATTCCAAATATTTGAATATGCTGCACAAATCCAAAGCAGGTATTATTTGTATCCACCCCGACATAGAAAGACTCAAAGACAAAAACTACTTAATTTCCACTAACCCCTCAAATATTTTTAAGCAAATTACTAAACTTTTTATCACGGAAAAAACTCTTTTTTCAGGTTTTATAGGCATACACCCTACCGCTATTATACACCCTTCTTGCCAAATCGGTAAAAATGTTAGAATTGGTCCCTACGCTGTTCTCGATCAAAACTCAGTCATTGAAAATGACGTCTTTATAGATTCCCATTCTCAAATTAGCTCAGGTGTTGTCATAGAAGAAAATGCAAGGATAGGAGCTCATGTATCGATTGGTTTCAAATCCAAAATCGGAAAACAATGCGTGATACATTCTCATGTAGTTATTAGAGAAGAAACCTTAATTGGTGATAAGGTAATTATTCAACCAGGTGCTGTAATTGGTTCGTGTGGTTTTGGTTATATTACAGATGATAAAGGACATCATACTAAAATTGAACAAATCGGAAATGCAATTATAGAAAAAGACGTCGAGATAGGTGCTTTAACAGCCATCGATCGAGGAAGATTTAAATCTACTATTATTTCTGAAAATACAAAAATTGATAATCTTGTCCAAATTGCTCATAACGTTCAAGTAGGACCTAGCAACTTAATTGTATCTCAAGTAGGTATTGCTGGATCCACAAAAACTGGTAAAAATGTGGTACTTGGAGGGCAAGTAGGGGTAGTTGGACACATAGAAATAGGAGATTACGCAGGAGTAAGCGCTCAAAGTGGTGTAAGCAAATCATTACCACCCAAGCAAGCCTATAGAGGCACCCCCGCTCAGCCAATCGCTGAATATCAAAAGGAACAAGTATACATTCGCAGAATAAAATTAATGGGAGAAAAAATAGCAAAACTTGAAGAAAAAATAAATTTACTTGAAAAAAATCTAAATTAAAATTTTTTTCAATTATTTTAAAATCAATAATTAAATCCTTCTATTGCAGTAAATAAATTATTTTTATAATTTGAAGATTATTATAGAGGATTCAAAATGATCTCGTACTACTTTAAGCACAGCAAAGATTCCGAATTCGCATACATTGATGCTCCGGTTCACGGCTGCTGGATAAATGTAGAAGACGCTATTTCGTATGATCTGCAAAAAGTGTGCGAGATAACAGGCTTAGAGTTTAATTCCATACAAGATGCACTTGATCGATATGAAATTCCTAGGATCGAAAAAAACAATGGCCATATCCTTCTTTTTTTACGGCATCCTATTGAAGTAGAATCAGGACTCTACACAATGAGCCTGACCATAATTATTACCCCCCACTATTTTATAACCATAGGACCGAGTAACTCATCATTCATAAAGAATTTTTTGACAAAAAAAGGCAAAACTCCTGATTCACACAGTTTAAAAGTTCTTATCCAGCTTTTACTAAGAATCACTCAAGAGTTTACCCTGCAAATACGTCGAGTCCGCCATAATGTGTTGACACAGCAAAAAGAAATGATTCATGTAGGAAGCGATGATATTTCCGATTTAACACGCCATGAAGAAATTTTAAATCAGTATCACTCCTCCCTTGTTCCCTTAAGAAATGTTCTTGAAAGCTTACTAACTGGTAAAGTCATAGCCTTACATGAAAAAGACCAGGAGCACATCGATGACGTCCTGAATGCGATTCGTCAATCAGAGGATCTTTGCTCTATAGTAAATAAAACGATAAGAAGCTTACGCGATTCGTATCAAATAATTTTTACCAATAACTTAAATAAGACCATAAAGCTTTTAACTGCTCTTACCATTATTTTTAGCATTCCTACTATGATTGCAAGCTTATACGGTATGAACGTAGCTCTACCTTGGTCAGATTTTAGACACATGTTTGGTTTATTGGTAACGTTAATAGTTACTTCATCAATAATCTGCTTCTATTTATTTAGAAAAAAGGGATGGCTATAGAGTAAAAAAAGGCCTCAGTGATCACCGAGGCCTTTAACGATTAAATTAAAAGTGTAGAGGGATTTTCAAGATAATTTTGAAAGGTTTTTATAAACTTTGCTCCATCTGACCCGTCTACTACTCTATGGTCCGCAGAGAGTGTAACACTCATCACTTTACCAGCAACGATTTGACCATTTCTTATCACGGGTTTATCCTCAATTCCACCTACGCACAATATTCCAGCTTGAGGAGGATTAATGACCCCTGTAAAGGAAGTTACTCCGAACATACCCAAGTTAGATATGGTAAAAGAGCCACCCACATATTCCTCCCTTGATAATTTACCCTCTTTCGCACGTTGAGCTAGGGTTTTTACTTCAGCAGAAATTTGCCCTAGATTTTTAAAATCAGCATATCTGAGGATAGGTGTAATTAGACCAGACGGCAAGCTTACAGCTACAGAGATGTCTACTGTTTTAAAGCGAATAATGGAGGAGGTTACTGAGTTAAATCCGCTATTCATCTCAGGATGATCTTTTAAAGCGAGTGCTACTGCTTTGAGAATAATATCATTGAAGGTGATCTTATGTCCTACCGTCTTAAGCTGATCTCTTACAGCAATCATCGCTTCAGCATGTATTTCTTGTGTAATATAAAAATGAGGAATGAATGTTTTGGATTGCTGAAGCCTTTGTCCTACTACTTTTCTCATTGGCGATAAAGGGACTTCTTCATAAGATCCAGGTGCATCCAAGGGCTTTCCTTTAAATCCAAAAGGAATCTTAGCTGAAGGTTGTCCTCTCGATAAATCACGGCTTAAAATTCTTCCGTGGGGTCCTGTGCCTTTTACCGTTTGAATATCTATTCCCTTCTCAGAGGCCATTTTTTTGGCTAGTGGAGAAGCTCTAAGCAATACAGAAGAACTTTGTTCATAAGGCAAAGAATAGTGCTCAAGTGGAGGTTCGGGAGTAAATGATGGCTGAGAGAATGACTGTGTTTTTGGCGCGGAAAGCTCATTAGATATCGTAGGAGCTGCTTTTTCTAGATTACTTACCAACTCGCTAGGGCTCTCATTGGAAATCTTTACTCCCTCAGGGATATAACCTTCAATGCTTTCCTCTTGATTTTCAGTAAAGATAGCAACTGCTTGATTTACTACAGCTTCTTTACCCTCATCAATAAGTATCTTTCGTAAAAAACCATCATCTATAGCACTATGTTCCACCGTAGCCTTATCAGTAGCAACTTCAAATAAGACATCCCCAGCTTTTACATAATCGCCAACTTTTTTTCTCCATTTTGTGATGGTCCCTTCTTCCATAGTAGGAGAGAGCTTAGGCATAGTGAGAGTGAAAGGCATATTTATTTATTGCTCCTTTTAAGATAAGACCTGTCTAATGGCCTCTATGATTCTTTCTTTGGTGGGCAGGGTTTCTTTTTCTAATACTTTAGAATAAGGCATAGGAGTTTCTTTTTGAGTCACTCTTTTAACAGGGGCATCAAGAAAATCAAAACAATGTTCTGTAACTTGAAAGCCTACTTCCGCACAAATACCCGCAAAAGTATGCCCTTCTTCGACCACTACGCAGTGATTAGTTTTTTTTACAGACTCTGCTACTGTCGCTATATCTAATGGTTTTATAGTTCGTAAATCGATTACCTCTGCATGAATGCCTGATTTTGCAAGCTCATCCGCTGCTTGCTTACAAAGATTAACCATCCTGCTATGAGAAACTAAGGTAATATCTTTTCCTTCTCTAGCTACTTTGGCTTTACCTAAGGGTACTAAGTACTCTTCAGAAGGAATTTCCATTTTATCATTATATGAGAGCTCACTCTCTAAAAACAAAACAGGGTTATTATTTCTGATGGCAGACTTGAGCAAACCTTTAGCATCGTAAGGATTGCTTGGCGCAACAATAATGAGTCCAGGCAGGTTGCCAAAAAGAGCCTCTACACAGTGAGAGTGCTGCGATGAAACTTGAGCTGCAGCTCCATTAGGTCCTCTAAAAACAATAGGAACGCTATAGCGATTTCCAGACATGTAATGCATTTTTATCGCATTCGAAATGATTTGATCGATAGCTACAAAAGAAAAATTAAAACTCATAAACTCGACAACAGGTCTTAAGCCGGTCATCGCAGCACCTACAGCAAGCCCTGCAAATCCAAGCTCAGCTATAGGGGTGTCTATAACTCTTTTGGGGCCCCATTTGTCAAGCATACCCTTGGTGACTTTATAAGCACCGTTATATTCGGCAACTTCTTCTCCAAGAATAAAGACTCTAGAATCTCTTTGCATTTCTTCATCAAGAGCTTGCCGAATTGCTTCTCTTAGTTCTACGGTTTGCATAAGCATATTAACATCTTTTCCTTGGTTTTAGGGGGCAAAAACATCTTCTTCTAGGGAAATTAAATTAGGCCATGGGCTCTCGTCTGCGTATCTCATAGCTGCGATCACAATATCTTTTTGATGTTTATCCATCTCTTGGTACTGCTGATCAGAAATTACTCCTAGAGTCGTAAGCGTTTTTAACATAATGGCAAGAGGATCTCTTTGCATACAAGACTGCAAACTTTCTTTACTACGGTATAGTCCTGGATCTGAAATAGAATGACCCCTGAATCTCTCGGTAACCACCTCAACCAAAACAGGTTGTTGGGTGCGTTTGCATTCTTCATAAATATGCTTGAAACCCATGTAGCAATTAAAAAAATCCATACCATCTAAGGTATAGCTATTCATTCCAAAACCAGGTGCTTTATTTTCAGCAATGGGAGTAACACTTATTGCCCTAGAGACTCCAGTTCCCATACCCCATTTATTATTTTCAATTACATAAATACAAGGCAAGTTCCATAAGGAAGCAAGGTTCAAGGATTCGTGAAATGCACCTTGTGCTACAGCCCCCTCGCCAAAAAAGCAAAGAGCCACCTCCGGACCTTTTGTTTCACCTAAAACTTCTTTGGCATATTTAATGGAAAACGCAGCGCCAGTTCCAATTGGGATCTGCCCTCCCACAATGCCATGGCCTCCAAGCAATCGATCTGTGAAAAAATGCATAGATCCGCCCCTACCTAATGCATTACCTGTCGAGCGCCCATACAGCTCTGCCATAAGCTCATTCGGTGTGGCTCCAAGCAGTAGGGCCAAAGCGTGACATCGATAAGAGGTTACCCACCACTGATCTTGTCCAACTGCGGCAAGGGCAGCCGTCTGAATCGCTTCTTGCCCCATGTAAGAATGAAAAAAACCGCCTATTTTACCTTGTTGGTAGGCTGATTCGGCTCGAATTTCAAAATTCCTTATTAGAAGCATTCTCTGTAGAGCCTTAAGTATAGACTCTTTTCCAAGCTGCTGAATAGCCTGCTCTGTGTCACCTTTAAAAAAATGATATGTATTTGATAACTCTACAGCCATGATTCTTGCCTATGAGTACATTTAAAAATTGCTACTACAATACCCCAAAAAACCAATAAACTCAAAAAAATTCCTCAAAGCCCGAAAGCAGATAAATTCGATAAGCCGGCACTTGGTACAATGTTGGGATTATTTGTAGTTGGTACGGTTCTTAAATCGTCATCATATTGAGCTTGATAACATCCTGATAATAATAAAGAGACCACCGAAACACAAAGGATTTTTTTTATGGGTATACTCATCTATCTCTCCATGAGTAAAAGTGAAATAAAAGAATACCGATCTTTAAGTAATTTAAGAAGAGAAAATTAAAAAAAAATCAAGATTATAAATCAGTAAATCTTTAAAAAAATATCTTTGATATCGCTTGCAAGTGGATTATCCGTAAAGAACATTTACAAGCTATTCGACTTGCTAATGCTCCGCTAATTACGCAAAAAATAATTACACTTATAGAAGTGAATTATTTTATAAAATTTATTATTATTTTTGCCTATAAATAATAAATTTCTTACAATATTTTAATCGAAAACCTTACCAAAGAGCCTACATGTCGCTTATACCCATTTACTATGATACTGAAACCACTGGCGTTAAATTTGATAAAGATAGGATCATCGAAATAGCCGCTTTTGATCCGGTAAATAATAGAACTTTTTGCCGGTTTGTGAATCCCGGATTTCCTATACCCAAAGAAGCCACAGCAATTCATCATATCACTGATGAAATGGTATCCTCAAGCCCTTCTTTTGAGGAGGTTGGCAGAGCATTTATTGATTTTTGCGGTGAAAATGCTGTGTTAATTGCTCACAACAATGACAATTTCGATAAATTCTTTCTCGAAGCGGAAGCCAAAAGAAACCAACTGTCTCTTCCAAGTTGGAAATATATAGACACATTAAAGTGGGCCAGAAAATACCGGCCTGATCTACCTAGGCATGCTTTGCAAGCCCTGCGGGATGCATACGGAATTCCCCCAAACCAAGCGCACCGAGCCCTGGATGATGTGATTGTTCTTCATGCTGTATTTTCACAAATGATTGATGATCTCTCAGTGGAGCAAGTTTTAGAGCTGCTATCCCAAAATACTAAACTTTCTAGAATGCCTTTTGGTAAACACCAAGGAAAGTCGCTAAGTGAAGTACCTAAAGACTACGTCAGTTGGCTACGGCAAAGTGGAGCTTTTGAAAAACCTGAAAACAAAGAACTCAAGGAATCTTTTGAAGCTCTTGGCATGCTAACTAACTAAAGGTTAGCACCCAAGATTGTATTCTAATTCTTTATCTAAAGTCTTTTCCACGTTGAACATCGTATCCCACATTAATTTGAACTGAGGACACGAAGCTAGGAGTTCATTTTTTGTTCCTTCTGCTACCTTTTGCCCGTCTTCTAAATAAATAATATTATCTGCATACTCAATAGTTGAGAGTCTATGAGCTATTAAAATTTGAGTCACTTCACCGTGGAGGGATGAAACGGCATTTTTGATATGATTTTCGCTTAAAGCATCAAGAGAAGATGTAGCTTCGTCTAAAATTAAAACAGGAGAATTTTTTACAAGAGCCCTAGCGATTGCAAGTCTTTGCTGCTGACCTCCTGATAGGTTTTGCCCTGCTTCAGCCAGTACGGAATTATAAGATTGAGGAAGCTTGCATATGAATTCATCAGCTCGAGCGCGTTGAGCTGCCTGTTCGATTTCATAGCTTGAGTAAGATCGACCTACTGATATGTTAGCATTAATTGTATCAGAAAACAAAAAGGGTTTTTGAGATACAAACGCCATAAGTTCCCTAAGAGATTTTTGAGAATAGTCGGCAAGGGGCTTTCCGTCGATACGAATCTGACCTCTTTCTACATCGTACAATCTGGGAAGAAGTTGAACAATAGTTGACTTACCTGAGCCAGTAGGACCCACTATTGCTACAGTCTGTCCTTTTTTTATAGTAAAGCTTACATCCTTTAATACCCACTCATCATGATACTTAAACCAAACTCTATCAAATTCTATGGAATTTTGGAATTCAGTAATATGGATAGCCGATTCTTTATCCACAATATTTGGCTTCATATGCAGCACTTCAAACATCCTTTCTGCTGCTACAACTCCCCTTTGAATATTATTATTTTCGTCAGCGAACTTTTTAAGAGGTTCATAGACTAAATGCAAAAGACCACAAAAAACAAGTAGCTGTGAAATACTCATGCCGATTACATAGAGCCCAAAGATAACCACGCCAGCTAAGCAAAACGTAGTCATCGCATGAAGTATAGGTCTTGTTAAAAGACCATACTTAGCATTTTTACTCTCTAGAACCGCCGTTCTATCGTTTTGCTCTTTGTATTTTTTGAAGGAAAAAGATTCCATAGCAAAAATTTTCACTGTTTGGATTCCGGCTAAAAAATCAATAAGCACAGAAGCAAACTTTTCTTGATTGGACTGTAGCTGAATAATTGAGTTTCCTCGGATTTATTATGATAATTGCTACCGCAATCTTGAAATAAATCGGTCATCTAACGCTTAGAAATCGGCGATCTTTTAAGACCAAACAATTCAAACATACCAGATTGACTTA
>JBEIFG010000065.1:0-8553 GCA_040382555.1 Chlamydiales bacterium
ATTTTATTATTTCATTTATCTTGTTTTATTATAGACATTTATCATGCAATAAATTTTTAACTTCATTAGACTCTAATCAAAGAACTGGTCTAAAAAGCAGGGTAGGTAATGAAAACAGGATCATGGGTGGCAATGGTAACTCCGTTTGATGCATCTGGAGAAGTAGATTATGATTGTTTTAGAAAACTCATAAGATGGCATGAAGAGAGCAAAACTCAGGGAATCGTGATTTGCGGCACTACAGGGGAAGTATCTAATTTAACGGAAGAAGAGCAGTTTTCTCTTTTGCAAGTAGCTACAGAAGAAGTAAAGGGTAAAATTCCCTTGATAATGGGTATAGGCACCAATAGCACACTTTCTAGCCTTAGAAGAGTAAAAATAGCCCAAGAGATGGGGGCTGATGCAGGTCTTGCGATTGTACCCTACTACAACCGACCTTCTTTTGAAGGGTGCTACCTTCATTTTAGTCAACTTGCTAAAGAGGGCCTTCCTTTAATTGTATATCACCACCCAGGTAGAACAGGCGTGCGATTCTCTGCTGAGCAGCTTTGCATGCTATGTAGCATTCCTGGTGTAATCGGTATTAAAGATTCTTCGGGGGATCTAGATCTAATGGCAGAATTAGCTACCCTTTCCAGAACTCTTATCTTTTCTGGCGATGATACCTTAACTTTACCCATGATAGCAGTTGGTGCTGTAGGGGTCATTTCCGTAGCGGCCAATGTCTTACCCTCTGAAATGAATACCTGGGTAAATGAATGTGTAAACGGGAATTATCAAGAGGCTCGGGAACATATGCGTGCTATGTTTCCTTTATTTAAATCTCTTGCTCTAGATAGCAATCCCCAAGGGATAAAATATGCATTATCCACCTTAGGGAAATGTCTTTCCGCAGTTCGTATGCCGTTAATTGAATCAAATCAAGAGGTAAAGAAAAAAATAAGCCTATCTCTTAGACCTTTTATTAGTTGAGAAAAAAAGAAAAAACTTTTTTTTAATCGGTTTTTTTGCGATGAAATATAAAAAGTATTACATAAATCAACCATTTATCTTATGGAGAAAAAAATGAAAGGTAAACATTGGATATATATCCTAGGAACTTCGGCCTTACTAACCCAAAGTGGTTTTGCAGATGCTGGCTATGAAATTGCTGTAGACGATGTGCAGCCCTCTGAGAGTCAGGTGGCTGTTCTGGCAGAAGAGGAACTTTTCCTCGAAGCCATATCTCCAGTGTTAGGTTCCGAAATCGTAGTAGAAGAAAAATTAATCGAAGAAGAATCTGTGAATTAAGTGGCTAAAAAAGCTTTAATTTCGTAGCAAAGTTGTTCGGGGATCTCTTCGTTGATCATATGCCCTTGATGAGGAAAAATCTTCATCTGGGCTTTAGTAATTTTTTGATGTAACTGTAAAGAGCTGGATACTGGTGCATACAAATCATTTTCGCCCACAAGAATTAGGCAAGGATTTGCAATTTTATGAAGTTGATTGGTAAAATTAAAGCTTTTTAAAGCCGCTCCTTGACCAATAAATCCATCCATGTTTTGAGGAAATGGATCATGGAGCATTAAATTTAGAACATGTTCTATGAATCCGGGATTTTCAAGAAGCTGGTTACTGTAAAGCCAAGGAAGTACGTTTCGATATATGCATTCTTTAGGCACTTTAAGCTCTGTCATGCGAATGATAGTATCTATTTGCATTAAGGAGCAATAGGGTACTTTGCAAAAAGAAGAACAAATCACCGCCTTTTTTACTTTTTCTGGATTATCTGCGCAAAATTGCTGAACAATAGCTCCTCCCATAGAGTGTCCAACTATGCAAGCTTGAGGGATATGAAGATGTTCCATAAGAATGGACAGATCGGTGGACATCATCTCAATAGAATAAGGTTGTGACGGATGGTCTGTTCTACCGCTACCTCGGTTATCAAATACTAAAACTTGAAATGATTTTTGCAAGTTTTCGAGTACTAATTTCCAATTTAGAGTGTTTCTTGTGAAACCTTGAATTAATACTACGGGAGCACCTTCACCATGTATTTCATAGTACATGTTGATTCCATTAATCTGTGCAAACGGCATAAAGGACCTCTTTGTCGGTACTTTGCAAAAGAAGTTGCATATTAATTTATTTACTATACAAATACAAGAGGCTTATATTCTGTTAAATGCTCAAATTTTTTCAGTATGGGATGAACTTCTTCGTGCAGAAATTCTTTGACTTGCTCAGGTGCTCTTCCAACAAATTGCTCTTCCTTCATAAGCATAGATAATTCTTCACGAGTAATGGCAAAAAGTGGATCGGATAAAATCTTATCGATTAACTCAGAAGAAGATCCACCTTGGTCTATAGATTCTAGGACTTGGATGCTGTGTTTTCTTAATGCCTCATGCAATTGTTGCCGGTCTGCTCCTTTTTTAGCGCAGAGCATAATGATATTTTCTGTAGCCATAAAAGGAAGTTCATTAAAGAGATTTTTATGGATTTTCATTGGGTTTACAATCAATCCATCTAGCACTAGTATAAGCAAATTAGCTACTGAATCTGCAGTTAAAAAGGCTTCAGGAATACACAATCTTCGATTAGAGGAATCATCGAGTGTTCTTTCGAGCCATTGAGTTGCGGTAGTATAAAGAGGATTTTCTGCGATGGAAATCAAAAATCTAGCTAGCCCGCAAATGCGCTCAGATTTTACAGGATTTCTTTTATAGGGCATGGCAGATGAGCCCACTTGATTTTCCCCAAAAGATTCTTGAAGTTCTTTCAAATGGGAAAGTAGACGAATATCACTGGCAATTTTATGTGCAGTAGCAGCAAAGTTGCTTAATGCACTTACAACCCTTACATCTTGTTTACGTGTATAGGTTTGTCCAGAAATCGGCATGAGTCTTTCAAAACCCAATTTTTTCGCTAAAATTAAATCAAGCTGTTTTACTTTATTGTGATCCCCGCTGAATAGAGAAAGAAAAGAAGCCTGGGTGCCTGTAGCACCTTTTGCTCCTAAAAAGCGTAAACCGTGCATTTTTTCCTCTATATCGTGAAGATCCATAAGAAGATCCTGGATCCAAAGACAAGCCCTTTTTCCCACTGTGGTAGGCTGAGCTGGCTGAAAATGAGTAAAGCTTAAACAAGCTAAAGAAGCATATTTTTTTGCAAATTCATTTAAAGAGCGAATGCAAACTAAGATTTTGTGATGAAGGATTTCTAGACCAGACTTCATTTGTATCAAATCAGTATTGTCTGTAATATAGCAAGAGGTGGCACCCAGGTGTAAAATTCCTTTAGCCTCGTGGCATACATCTCCGAATGCGTGTAGATGAGCCATCACATCATGCTTTAGTTTTTTTTCATACTCTGCGACTAAATGTAGATCGAGTTCATGTAAGTTTTTTTTCATAGAATCAATCTGAGTGTCTGTAATCGATAGCCCTAAAGACTGCTCAGCTTCCGCAAGGGCCACCCAAAGCTTTCTCCATGTAGTATACTTATTTTGATCAGAGAAAAGGTAAGACATCTCTTTACTTGCATACCTTGATGAAAGAGAAGATTCGTAAGTAAAAGTATTAGTCATGAGAACTACTTTCATCAGTAACGATGGCTATTTGTTTTAAAAGATGCTTAATTCTTTTTTTTTGAGAAAGACTGGGAGAAAAAGGTTTTTCTTTAAGAAATTGGTGTAATTTATGAAGGGCGGCTATAGTCTGCTCAGCCAAGTCTTGAGCTCTTCTGTCATGTACTTTAAGAGGAAATTTTTTTCTTATTAACTCAAGTAATTCTTGCTTAGTTTCCCCTTGATAATTTTTGATAATCTCTTCTTTAAGCTCCATAGATCCCTCCCTGCTCGCCAGGGTGTATAGAGCTTGTTTAGGCATTTCATCTAGCTTAGGGATAAGCATTTTAGGAATCGCTTGATATAGATCGTAATATTGCAAAAAGTTGTAAGGAGTTTGCCTGTTACCATAAGTGTGAATTAACCAGGCAGAAAAGGCCCCTTCTTTATAGTTTTTTAAGAGCTCTTGCGCTTTTTTGATTCGTTCCCCGTGTAAAATTGCCGCTTGGTTATTAATCGCTTTTACTTCCGAGGTTAGCGCTACCAGCTGCTGTAAATCTTGTGTGAGATTTCGATGTTCACTTTCATAAGTATTCAATATCGCTCGAATTTCTTCCTGTTCTTTTGGAGTTAATTGAGATACTCGAAATACGCCAGAAAAACTAGATAGGTTTCCAGAAGAGGACATTTCTGCAAGATCTGTCATTTTGGAGAGTTTTTCCGAGGCCATTTTTAGGCGCTCGGAAAGAAGGAAATTCACTTTTGCCATAAAGTAAAGCCGTTTTACATTCTTTCTAAAAGTTCTTTAGTTAAGTCAATATAATCCTGCGCAGCGCGGCTTTTAGGTGCGATTTCAAACACAGGTTTACCAAAAACAGAAGATTCTGAAATGTTTATATCTCTGCGTATCTTGCTTTGTAAAGTCTTTTCTGGAAATGTGCTTTCAATTACCTCTAAAAAAGTATCATTACTCTTACCTCTAGGATTCCAAAAAGAAAGAGCAACGCCTATTACTTTCAGGGGATGTCTTTGAGAGATATTTTCTAGAAAAAAGGACAGTCTTTGCAGTCCTTTTACACTATAAAATTCTGGAGTAGCACATACTAAAGAGTGTTGAGAGGCAATTAATGCAGATTCAGTCAGCCAACATAAGGATGGTGGAGTATCAATGATAACTACGTCATACTTCAGGGGTTTAAGGATTTCTTTGAGTCTTTCATGAGAGTAGCGATCTGCAGCAAGGGGGCCTGTGACTTCTACACGTTCAAGCCATGTATCTGCAGGCACGAGATCAAGGTCAGGTACAGAAGTTTTAAGTATAACTTCTTCGATCTTTTTTTTTCCCTGTAAAACCGGTGCCATACTATCCTGTGCATCGGGATCATATCCCAAACCCGTAGTAAGGTTGGCTTGTGCATCAAAATCAATGAGAAGCACTTTTTTTTTGTGGTACTTAGCCATTGCTGCACCCAGATGCAGCGTGGTAGATGTTTTAGCGGTGCCGCCCTTAAAGCTACTTACTGTGATTTTCTTCATTTGTTCCTTCTTTGGCGAAATAGGAGACTAAGGATTTATCGTTATTTTCTTTTACTAGTATTTCGATAAATGTAGGGATGGCAATTTCTCCATGCACAATATTATCTCGAGTCCTAAGTGTCGCTGTTTGGTTTTCTATTTCTTTATCTCCTACAGTTAACATGTAGTTGATTTGCATCATTTGAGCATTTCTAATTTTTTTATTTACTGATTCACTTGCGTCATCTACGTCACATAAAAAGCCGGCTGCTTTCAGTTGCTTAGATATCTGATGAGCAAATTCTGAGTGTCGATCAGCGACTGTAATGATACGAACCTGCGTAGGACTGATCCAGAGAGGGAATCTACCTACAAAGTGCTCTATCAAAATTCCGAAAAATCTCTCGATAGATCCAAAAAGAGCACGATGAATCATTACAGGGCGCTTAAGCACTCCGTCACTATCCATATATTCTAGTTGGAATTTTTCTGGAAGAGCCATATCTAGTTGTACAGTGCCACATTGCCATGAGCGACCTAGGGCATCTCGGATGTGAATATCAATTTTAGGGCCATAGAAAGCCCCATCTCCCTCATTGATACGGTAGGGTTGGCCCCATTCATCTAAAGCATCTTTTAAGCCAGCAGTAGCAACTTCCCAGTCTTGATCGGTGCCTATGCTTTTCTCTGGCCTTGTAGATAATTCTAAGCGATAAGGAAGACCAAAAGCGGAGTAAATTTTTTCAGTTAATGCTAGTACTTGTAAGATTTCATTTTTAATGTCAGCAGGCTTCATAAAAAGATGAGCGTCATCTTGATGAAAGCTTCTTACACGAAAAAGACCACTTAAGGCTCCCGAGGCTTCATGTCTATGAACATGTCCAAGCTCAGCTACTCGCAGCGGAAGCTCCCTGTAGCTATGAGAATAAGATTTATAGTAAAGCATGCATCCTGGACAATTCATGGGCTTAATAGCAAAGTGCCTATCTTCGATACCGAAAGAGTACATATTTTCTCTATAATGGAACCAGTGACCAGATGTTTCCCAAAGTTCTTGGCTCATTAATTGCGGAGTTTTAATTTCTATGTAGCCCGCTTCAGTGTGTAGGTTGCGCCAAAATTCTATTAGTTTATTCCAAACTAACATTCCCTTTGGATGAATAAATGGCATTCCCGGCGCTTCTTCCTTGAGTGAGAATAAGTCGAGCTTAGGTCCAATAATTTTATGATCTCTTTTTTTGGCTTCTTCAAGCATAAATAGATAATCTTTCAGGAGCTTTCGGTCGGGGAAGGTAATAGCGTAAACTCGAGTAAGCATTTCATTTTTTGAGTCCCCTTTCCAGTAGGCTCCAGAAGTTTTGAGGACTTTAAAAGCTTTTATTTTCCCTATATTAGGAAGATGAGGACCCCTACATAGATCAAAAAATTCTCCCTGAGTATATCCACTTATACCAGAATCATCGAAGGATTCGATAAGTTCTTTCTTATATTTGTTGTGAGAAAACCGCTCCAGTGCTTCTTTTTTGCCAGTAAATTCATAACGAGTAGGCAGATAGTTTTCTTGGACTATCTTTTGCACTTCATTTTCAATTTTTTCAAAATCTGCATCTGAAAGGGTCAAGTTGGCAAAATCATAGTAGAATCCATTTTCTATGGGAGGGCCTATTGTAGGCTGAGCTTCTGGCCAAAGTCTTAAAATTGCTTGAGCTAAAACGTGCGCTGAGGTATGCCAAAATACTTCTTTTCCTTCAGGATCTTCAAAATTCCAAAGTGTGACGGTATCACCCTCATTTAAGGCGGAGGTTAAATCTTTTGTAGAACCATTTATGGATGCGGCAAGAGATTGATTGGGGTTGCGAAGATTTAATTTTTCAGCCAGATCTTTAGCAGAGCTGCCGCTAGGAAGCTCGATTTGTTGTTGAAGGTTAGTGACAAAGACAATCATGGATAGACCTTATTTGTATTGTTCTAAAGGAATTTTTAAGGTAATTCTAAATAAGACGAAGACAAATTACAAACTCAAAATAAGAGACTTTGGCGATAAAATAAAAACTATTGTAATAGGAGACTGGCTTGTCATTTGGTTTTTTTTCAGACTACGATCCTTGTTCTGAAATGAATGAGAATTTTTTTTATTCACCATTTGAAGAAACTATTTATAGAGATACCTCTTACCTCACTCGTTTTTTTGCCCTAGAGCAAGAGCTCCAAGAAGTGTTACATATCGAGAAATTGGGATTACAGGATTCAGGTAAGTTTAAAACACAAAGAAGATCTTTAAAAATTGCCCAATCACTCATCGATGCGGATGGTGAATGGGATATGGAGCAACTTAAGTTCCTTGTGGAGGAGTTTCATACAAGGGGATATATTTCTTTAATTACTTCAGCTAACGATTCCGTATTTACAGATTTTTTTAAGAATACTTTAAAGCAATTCTTAGATCAAAAAAAAATTAGGTCTTTACTAAGCCGGTTTCAAGCTCCCCTTGGCAATCAGGCGTGCGAGCATTTAATAAGAGATTGTCTTCAGTTAAACCTCTCTCATGTCCTCACAAGCCGGGATATCCGAGTAGCTGTTCTCTCTGCTTGCTTGTATCCTTTGAGACAAAATGTGGGCTCTTGTTTTGCCACAGCACCTGCTATTTTGATACAAAGCGAACAAATTGAAAATTTTTTAAATGACCTTATGGATATTTTAAGCAAAGGAAAGCTTTTAAGAGTCTTTTCAGGAAAAGAGCATTCAGTGCCTATGAGTCCAAGTCCCGGCGTAGGAGAGCTAAGAAAAAATATCAGTCACATCCCCTTAGAATATATGTTGTCATACTCTCTAAGTTTTTTCTATCCATTGCAGCAAGCTGGATTATTAGATGATCAAAGCTCTATAAAAGAAAAGAGGGATGCGATTTTTAAAGCTTTTTCTCAATTTTTAATCTCTAAGGGTCCATTTACTGCTGAGCAGTTTTTTTTATTTTTTTCACTGAGTTATTTTGGTATCGATCAGCAGGAGCTAGATCAGTACCTTATTCATGAAAAGCAGGTCATTAACCGCTCCTTAAAGCTTGGTATGTACTATCATGCATCTTACTCGAAAAAACAAATCAATTGTTTAAGTGCCTATAGTGCTTTTGAAAAAGCTAAAAAGTCATTTTTGAGTATGACTGAGAATTTATTAGCAAGAACCTGGGAGTATACCATTGCTTCCTTTTCAGAATCAAAAATGGAGTTCTCTAAATGGAATCTTTTTCAAAGTATCGGGATGCAACCTGAAGATCAACATGGTATCGGCCCTATTGTTTTTACCTATGTAGAAAATAAGATTACTCAGTGCAATCAGAAGCTTGAGCATTTACATGAAGATTATCAAATAGCGTTTAACCAACTTAGGGCCACAGAAACCCTTTTACAGCAGGCGTCTAATGAATCAGATATCCGAAGACTGAAGGCAGAGTTTCAGAGTAGAGGGTACCATATGCAGGCATGCCTTGA
>JBEIFG010000066.1:0-8503 GCA_040382555.1 Chlamydiales bacterium
CGGTAAATTTGATTTTCATCAAGGTATTTTAGCAATTCATTTTGTAGCTGATGGGCTGTATCAGTATCATGGCCAAAGGGTTTTTCAATAATTATACGAGACCAATACTGGCTATCCTCATGGTCATAAATGAGTTTAGACGCATGGAGCTTTTCGCAGATGGTCGTAAAGTAGCTAGCGGCAGTAGATAGGTAGAACACACGGTTTCCTTTGGTGCCTAACTTGCTATCGAGCTCAGAAAGAAAGACGGATAAACGATCATATCCTTCCTGCTCGTGAAATTCTGATTTGTGGTAAAAAATTTGCTCTTTGAAATGATCCCATAATGTTTCATCTATTGGTTTCACGCGTGAAAAAGAATTAATAGCTTCTTTCATTTCATCGCGAAATTGCTCGTGGGTTTTATCTCTGCGTGCGAATCCCACGCAGGCAAACTGAGGTGGAAGCTGCCCTTCCCTTGCCAAATTGTAGATAGCGGGGATTAGTTTGCGTGCAGTAAGATCTCCTGTAGCACCAAAAATCACTAAAATACAAGGTTCTACAAATCTTGAAGCCGTTCCCGGTTCTTCAAGAGGATGAAAAGATGTTTTATTCATAAAGGGCTCTCTAATTTTTCTAATCTTTATGCTTATCAAACTATAAAACGAATTTGATGAAAAGTAGAAAAAAAACCTTTGAATCTAGGCTATAAATTTTAGAGGAGATAGTTAGGAAGAAAGCTCAAACATCTCATCTAGACATTTGCGAGCTTTAGCTTGAATATTCGGGTCTAGCTCCACCCTGTAGTTTTCTGGGGAAAGCAATGCATCACGAATATGCTCGAGATGATTTGATTTCATATATTTGCAAACCATGCAAGACCCTATGAGCTCAATATCAGGGCGCTCTACTTTGAGTCTAGAGGCGATCCCACATTCTGTAAGTAGTAGAAATTTTTCGCCAGGCTTTGCATGTGTTTTAAGGTGATCCATTAATCCTGTAGTTGACCCCACCACCTGGGCTTTGGCAACCACAGAAGGGCTACATTCAGGGTGGGCAAGAATAGTTAGATTTTTATGGGAGTGTTTAAGCAGATGGATAGTCTCCACATCGAATTCTTCGTGCACATAGCAAGAGCCTTTTTCGAATACTTTAAGAATTTTATTTAGCCTTCGACTCTCTATGAACTCTTGTAAGTTTTTTCCCATTAGGGTGTCTGGGAGGAAAAATAGTTTTTTACTGGGGATGTTTTCAATGATTTTATAGACATTGCTTGAAGTCACACATACATCGCATTCAGCCTTTACTTCTGCGGTAGTGTTGATGTAGCAGATGAATGTAAAATCGGGATGAAGAGCTTTAAGTTTTCGAACTTCAACAGCAGTAATACTGTCAGCTAGGGAGCATCCTCCCATAGGATTGGGGTCGATAACCATCTTGGTGGGATTTAAAATTTTAGCTGTTTCTGCCATGAATCGCACAGAGGGGAATACAAGAGTGGAGTGCTCGGAGTGACCGGCAATCATGGATAAACCAAACGAATCACCAGTATGGTCGGCAACAGTGTAAATAATATCAGGATGAACATATGAATGGGCTAAAATCAGAGCATTTTTTTCTTTTTTAAGCTCATTAATTTCTTCGATTAAGGGAAATAATTGCTGGCAGCGTTCTAAGGTATAAAAGCAAAGAGGATGATCTAGTTGTACTTCTTTAAGAAGCTCAAAAAGTTCTTCTGCGGATTGTAATTTAGAAATTTCTTTGGCGTATAAGCTTTGCATCGAGGTAGTTTTGTAGGATAAGGGTTGCTGCTAATGTGTCTATGGCTTTAGAGCGCTGTTTGCGTGATCTATTATCTTCTTTCATTAACTTTTCTGCTTGAGAAGAGGTAAGTCTTTCATCCCAAAAAGTCACAGGGAGTTGAAATTCCTTTTCTAGCATCTGCGCAAAGAGTCTAGCTTCGTGTGCCATTTCACCCTCTTTTCCATTTAGCAAAAGAGGAAGACCCACTACAAGCTGTTCAAACGGACCCAAAGGATCCGTTTTCAGCTTAATTTGTTTTACTGCGAGTGGCAGTTTTTTTTCTACATATATTACACAAAAGGGAGAGACAATAATTTGCGTTTCATCACTTACTGCTACTCCAATACGAGCTCTACCGTAGTCAAAACCTAAAAGTCTAGCCAACCTTAACCTCTTTGCTTTTTTGATGGTTAAGCGCAGCGGCGATAAAATCTTTAAATAGAGGGTGTGGCTGAGTCGGCTTAGACTTAAATTCAGGATGGAACTGAACGCCAACCATCCAGGGGTGGTTTTCTACTTCTACAATTTCGCAAAGATTTGCGTTTTCCATCATTCCAGCAATGGTTAAGCCTTCATTTTCACAACGTTCTTTAAAGAGATTATTGAATTCAAAGCGATGACGATGACGCTCGGAAATCACATCCGCTGAGTAAGCCCGATGGGCTTTTGATCCTTGCTTTAAGCGACAAGAATAAGCTCCAAGCCTCATGGTTCCTCCCAGATCTTGAATCTCTTTCTGTTCACTAAGAAGAGAGATAATTGGGTGGGTAGTTTGAGGATCGATTTCTGTACTGTTTGCATCAACTAAATGCAGTACATGCCTTGCAAATTCCACACACATAACCTGCATACCAAGACAGATACCGAAATAGGGGATTTTGTTCTCACGACAGAGCTTAGCAGTCATGATTTTTCCCATCCAGCCTCTTTCTCCGAAGCCACCTGGAACTAGGTAGCCATCACACCCTTTTAATACTTCTTCAATTGGACCTTCTTGAAGAATTTTTTCTGCTTCAAACCGGCGGATTTCTATGTCTACATCGTTAGCTAACGCACCGTGATAAAGAGATTCAAATACAGATTTATAAGCATCCTGATGTTGCATGTATTTACCAACGATTCCAATTACCACCTTTCCTTGGGGATTCAGTAAACGGTGGAGCATAGCTTGCCAATCCGATAAATCAATAGATCCTGCTTCAAGACCTAAAAGATCGCATACCTTGGAATCGAGTCCTTGCTGATTTAGCATCAGAGGAACTTCATAGATGCTATCCTTTACATTGGGCTCATCGATAACAGCTTCTTTAGGAACGCTACAGAATAAACTGATTTTATCTTTTATTTCTTCATCTAAGCTTTCATTGCAACGACATAATATGATGTCAGGAATGATGCCAATACCTCTTAAAATTTGCACAGAGTGTTGAGTGGGTTTTGTCTTTACCTCACCTGCAGCAGTCAGAAAAGGTACATATGTTAAGTGAATATTGATACAGTCTTTTGGGCGCTCGTATCTAAATTGACGTATTGCTTCAAAGTAGGGTAGGGATTCAATATCTCCAACGGTGCCGCCAATTTCTACAATCACTACTTGGACGCAAGATTCTGTTTTAGCAGCATTTAAAATTCTTTGTTTAATTTCGTCGGTTACATGAGGAATCACCTGTACCGTTTTCCCTAGGTAATCGCCCCTTCGCTCTCGCTTGATGACAGTGTCGTAAATTTGGCCGGAGGTTGCGTTTGAAGATCGAGAGATGGCAGCACTTGTATAGCGGAAATAGTGACCTAGATCTAAGTCAGTTTCGGCTCCATCGTCTGTTACGTACACTTCTCCGTGCTGGAAGGGATTCATAGTACCAGGATCGACGTTAAGGTAAGGATCCAATTTTAACATGGCTACTTTGATACCTCTTTTCTCTAGAAGCATGGCGATAGATGCAGAGGTAAGCCCTTTGCCTAAAGAAGAAACTACTCCTCCGCTCATGAAGATATATTTTGTTTTCATAGGAATTACTGGTTTTGCATTTGAATCCAATAATTTTAAGTTGGTAGTTCAAAAAGAGCAATCTTTAAAATCTAAAAATAGATTATATCCTAAGATATTTTTAGAGAGTTTAAAAATAAGATTATAACTTTAATCAACCCTTAGTTGAGGGTGAAACAGAGATAAATTCATATTGGATCTTTGTATTTTTCTTTAATTTTTTTACTGCCTCTATCCCATACAAACTCGATATTTTAAGAGTTTAATGGTTAATAAGTTGTAAAAATAACGCTATGTAATGGATTTTTTTTTATTATTATTTTTATAATTATCCCCTTTGTTTTCCGGAGAGGGGATGTGATAGATAGAGTTTTTTTAAATACAGCCAAAGAGAAAATACATAAAATTTGCGATGACCTGGAAAGAAAAAAAACGGTGGATCTCAAATGTATATATATTTACTTCGAGGCACTAAAAAAGGATATCACCTTAGAGTTTTTTTCTTCAGATATTCGTGTATTGCGCCGTGATATCGAGCTGCTAAGCGATCATATTCCCCCTCAAGAAATACAGGGTACTCTAAGGAAAATGGCAGCCCTTTTTGATAAGATCTTTTGCATGGATATGTTGCCCGTTGAAGTGCTTGGAGCACACCGACAGAAGCTATTTGACCTGGTCTGGCCTATTATTGCTAAGTTAAAAACAAAAGATAAAAGAATATGGGCGCAGCTTATACGTCTTGTGCATGAAGTACCGGTTAGGTCGCAACAAGCTATTGCCACCTTTGGAGCGAAAATGGCACAAGATCTTCCATATCCAGAAGGGATACTACGACTTCTTTGCTATGTTTGTCAGTTACCACCCCCCACTCAACCCCAAGCTATTTCTATTTTTAGCAAGTGGGATTTTTCTTCTCTTCGTGATGCTGAAAAGTTGCTAGATAGAATGCTGTTAACTCCATTAGAGGATCGGCTGCAAATAGTTGAAAGTCTTGCTGTCCTGAGTATTGGATTAAAAGAGGCTGAGGAAATCCTTCATGTATTAGGTACTTTAGAGAAAATAGACGGTGCTGCAAGAAATACAATCCTAGAAGAGGGGAGTTCTTTGTTGGAATGTGTAGGTAGCGGTTCAAATCGAGCCTTGCTCATTCAGTTACTGAAAGGGTTGCCTCGAGCGCTTATTTCATCAGTTTTGAGGAATTGCTCTAAGTTTTGTAGTATCTTACCCAGAAGAGAAAAAATATATTCCTTAATCCATGAAATAATTGAGCTTTCTCACACTCCATATGCTTATCTTTGTGAAGAAGCATGGCCCCTTTGCTCCAGGCTTTTTTCCGCACAAGATAGGGTGGAGGTCATAAAGATTTTAAAGCAAATGCCTCCGCAAGAAGGGTGTGAACTCACTTATCAGATTTTACCCTATTTTGAGAAGACTTCTGTAAGTAGTCGGATGACTTTGTTTCGCTATGTAGCCAATATAATTAAGGAAGAAAGAGAAGAGATGTTAGCTTTGGCGGAGGGGATTTGTAATCATACCTGGTCAGGAGAAAAAAAAGTAAAAATCCTTAAGGTTTTTTCTTTTTTTTCGCCACTACAATGGAAGGGATTAGCTAGAAAATTACGTCAAAATCTTTCCGAGATGAACTTTGCTTTCAATGAATATTCTTTACTATTTTCTGTACTCTCTAAGAGCCCTTTTTTGATAGAGCATTGCCATGAGTATTTAATTAATAAGCTTTATCGACTTAATGACGGTATTGAGGTGCGTAAACTTACCCACATTATTTATAATCACCAAAAAAACTTTTTTGCTCATGAGCAGTCTAGGCTGTATGAAGAAATAGTCCGATTTAAAACTATTGTAGATGATTTACATCATCCAGCGAATCCCTATGTAGTATTTCTCAAGCACACAGATTCTGCTCGTGAGACTCTAAATGTAGAGGCTATGGTTCAAGAAGTTCTAGGGAAAAGCGTATCTTTACATCTAGGGGCAATGAATTCAAGAAGAGTAGTTTTTGTCCCAAGGGAAACTGTTTTGCAGCATTGTGGTGGACATTTTTTTACATGGTCAAACTTGCAGCAATGGTTAGAGGAGATTGGAAATCGCTTAGCTAGTCTTTCTGAGAGAGATAAATTACAGGTTTTAACACACATTCAACAAACCTGTCTTTCTTCCTTGGACACCTTAATTCAAAACCTTAAAGATAGCTATTTTAAACAATTATTAGATGTGGCGGGCCTACACCAGATAAGTATACCTTGTGCTATGTTCATGGGAATCATGAAAAGTATAGCGGATAAAAGTCATGAGAAAAGAGCAGAAGAGCTACTTTCTCCCCGGGAAGATGTTTTATTGAAAATGTCCGCTTCCATTAGGGAATGCTCTATAGGAAAATCGGAGGGAATCGTTATGGCGTATAATCTTCTAGAAGATCGCTATAAATACGTGAATTTGATAGATGTGCAGGACTTGCCGCTTGTTGCTAGAGCCAAGTCTTTCTTACATAACTGGGTGCAGAAGAAAATGAGTGTTTTTTTGAGTTCAGATACCCCTTTTCTTAAGCAGGTCACAGGGGAGGATCATGAGATTTGTCAGCTAGCTCATCAATGTTTATATTGCAAAAACTTACTAGCCCCTCATCTGGGTATGTCTCATGCGATCCAACTGGATCATCATACGGATCTTCTTTATACAGCTCTTCTGCAAAAAGAGGTAGGAAACATTCTTACTGAGTTTACAGCGCACTTTTCGATTGCCAATTTAGTAAATGATTTAATACATTTTTTCACACTTGAGGCTGAGAAAATAAATCTTTATGGACTATTTAGTGCGTTGATTGGTGAAGATCTTTCATTGGAAAAGAGCTTTGCTATTGAGATAGAGCCTCCCTTTGCTGTATCGCTACAACCGGTAGCTGCCCTGCTTTTACTTCAAAAAGCAGATATAATCCTTGTGCACTAAGCTTTTGAGCTGAGATGATTACTTTGCGAAAAAAGAAATTACTGATCGAGAAAAATGGTGCAAAAGTCTATCCTCGTTTTATCATAGATGCATTCTTGATGTTTAGAAAAGTTAAAGATGTTAAGGCCTGCCGATTTTTCAAAGAATATAGAAGAAATATCTATTAAGTGCTCAAGGCCTACTTGTTCCCAATGGGTATACCAAAGGATCTGGAGTCTTTGGCGCTATCATAAAATTCATCCCACTGGTGCCTTTTATACATGTGAACCTGTTCCTTTGGCTACAGGAAGATTTCAATTGTTTCCCTCAATAAAAATAGATGAAATAGAATCTTCTTTTAGAGACTTCATTACTAAGCAGGACCAGAGTATAGATCTTTCCGCCGAAGAATGGCAAAGCTTCTTTGAAAGCATAAATCCCCTCAAGCCGTTTATTCACAAGATGGATAACCGTCTTAATCTCTTGTATAAAATCTTTTCTCTTGCTCCAGAAAAGCGTGATTTATTTTGCAAAAAACTTCTAGATATTTTTGAGTTTTTTCCTACTTCTAATGACTCTGATTCAAATAGGCATCCATGGATTTACTTTACATCAAAAAAAATTAAGCTCTCATGGATAGAAAAGGCACTAGAAGAAGTTTCTTGTAAAAAGCTTTACGATACTTTTGATCTTACCCATCTTTTATTAAATTATATCGAGGATGAAAAGAGCGCTTATATACTGCTTATCCATATTAGCGCCATCTCTTCAAAAGATCGAAAGGAAGTAGTTACCCTATCCAAAAAATGTTTATTTAAGCCAGAGTCTAGTGACAATCTGCTTGCTCTTCTTGCCATCTTTGAGCAAAGAAAAGCGGTAGAGCGTCAAGAATTTTATCACTTAATCAAAAAAATTATTTGCTATAATATCCCTGAAGCCACCTACCTACATATAATCAAAGCTGCGGCAAAGCTATCATTAAAAGATCTGAAATGTTTTCATTTATTTTTGAAATATCTTAGCAATAAGCACTTTGTACCTTGGGAGATTTATAAAGTATTTCAAACTTTTGCAGCGCTCTCTGCAACGTCTCGCAAGGAATCTCTAATAGCTACTATGCCGCTAATGGCATTCTTAGATAATTTAGAGGATATGTCCTGTGTGTTAGAGTCCATCGATTCCAAAGTCGAAGAAGATAAACATAATTTCGTTGCCTTGGTGGGCTATCTATGGGCTGCATGTGGTATGAGCGCACATGCTAAAGCGTACAGAATGGGTATTTGTAGCAGCGTTTGTCAAATACCTAGTCATCGAATACAAGAATTTGAGCAACTCATAAGGGAAAAGTTCCAAGAAGGGTGTAGATCTGAAGAGGCCTTGAACCTTATTGAATCATTCACACTGGATAACTAATTTTTTGAAACTTTTCTTCGATTTACAAACAAGAGCAAATTAAAACTCTCAAAAATAAAAATGTATTATCGAATAATCAAGCGGCTTCATTAATCAGTTTCTATCTTCGTCTCGATGAAGCTAGAATATTGAAAAATTCATCAGTCTTTAGCACTTCTCAACCAAAATTTCTTCGAGGGAATACTAACCCTTCTAATTTTGGATATACGTGGAGGGTGCTGGATTCAAGTTTTTAACGCACCAACTAGTCTTTTAAATTCATGAAGTGGAGTTTTCCAGTTCAAAACCTTTCTTGGCCTAGTGTTTAACCTTTCTTGAGCAAATTTGATTTGCTCTATAGTAACCTTACTAAAATCAGTCCCTTTAGGAAAGTACTGC
>JBEIFG010000067.1:0-8490 GCA_040382555.1 Chlamydiales bacterium
AGCTAGTAAAAAAGTTTTTGAAATACTTACCGCCGCAGCTATCGATGTTTCTCTTGGAACTAGGGGTAAGCTTTTACACAATAAATGGTGTATAATAGATAAAAAAATCTTAATTTTTGGATCCACAAACTGGACTTCTTCCGCTTTTTCAAAAAATGACGATTGCATCGTTATATTAAATTCTATTAATAATAATCTTATTAATAAAATAATCGATAAATAACATAATAAAATGTTATAATTATCTAAAAATTCCAAAGGGGAAATTATGTTAAGAAGAATATGCTCATCTTCCTCTCAAACTTCATGTGAATCGCCGGGGTTACCATCCCCTTCGACAACATCACCTATGTCTTTAGCAGAAGCAGCTTTAGAGCAAGCCACCTCCGCAGGAGCTATGATTAGTGATTTTTTCAGGCCCGCGGACTTTACAAAGTCATTAAAAAATGTAGCCTCTATCCATATTTTTAAAGACACTCCCTTCGATAGACCGAACTTCGATACATCTTTACAGCTATTCAGACAAGCAGTGAGTAAAGACCCGAGAATTTCTCCAGATTTACAAGAGATTGCTTACAAATTATTTACTCAGCCAGGTCTTCCGCAAGCAAGAAATGAACTTAGCTCCCGTTTAGCTTTGACGGCCACACAAACTGGGTTTTCTTCTTTTACAGAACTTTTCCAAGCTGACCGGCAGGCACTCTTACAAAGAGGCAAGACATATGGACAGGGCTCTTTTGATCGAGCAGGTAAAAAATTGTCTGGTCACTTCGGAATAGGATTTGATCCAGTTCTTTTTGGCAACTTGCCCTATCAAGTCGGAACAAGACATCTATCTTCTGGTACCGATCTTATGATCCTAAGACACCCTGTACCCACTGTAGAAGCACTAAATACTAAGGTGGAAATTTCACCAGAATATTTAGCTTTTCTAAGTCATTGCCAAGCTCATGGAAAAAAAGTACTCTACATTTCTCATCTTAAACCAGACGGACAGGAGCAAGCAAGAATTAATAAGCTACACGAGCTGGGCGCAAATTCTAAAGGAGTCTTGCATTTTGTAAAAATGCCCCTAGATAAGCCTTTTGATCGATTAGACAATTATGCGGATGTTTATGAATATAAATTTGCGATTCAAGAGGATATACTTACAGCCATAGAATATCCTACAACCCATCGAAAAGGATTTATTTTTGGATCAAGAACCTTAGGTAATAAGGTAGAAGAGAAATACAATCTTCTTCTAGATCTCGCTTTAGATATGGTTACTGATGTTTACTCAAGGGACAATCTTTTAAATGCTTCCCCTTTAAATACGGAATCAAAGCAAGCCTTTTACATGTTATTTTGCCTTTTCCTTCGTTCTTTTCTTATCCAAAGTTTAGATATCTCATTTGTGAATAATACCTGCAAAGATGCCATAGATAGAGGCGCCGCCTTTTTGATGTCAGATCTTTTATGGGAGGCATTTATTCATAATACTCTGTTGGAAGAAATGGATACTTTAAGACTCCATGCCTCATGGCCTGCATACATGGCTAAAACTCAAGCCGTCCTTGAAGACAGAGCTGTATGGATCGATTCGTTGGCAAGCTTTCTACTCAAGGCTGAAGCTAAGGGGCTGAGAGAGAAATTTGCTGAAAGCTGCCATAAAATACTTTCTGGACATTTCCATGAAAAAACAAGGTTTTTCGATCCAAAAATTTCCACCTTTAGATACTCGGTTAAACTCTCTTCCCCTCTCACCATAAAAAACGATGAGCTACTCCACGGACAACTTTTTGAGATAATAAGCCAGTTTAAGCAAAAGCTCTCTTCAGATCGCTACTGGCACTTACAGGAAACGGATATACCTTATACTTTAGATATCCAAGAGCTTGAAGATCATTACAAAATACAGCTTTCGAATGTGGTTTACCAATACACTGAAAGTTTTGAGCTCGTCTCTATGGATGGCTCTTTAGAAAGCCCACAAAACCCAATATATTGTTCTCTTTCATGGAACTATCCTAAAGAAACAAGCCAAGAATGGGTAAAAAATCCCGAAATTACCCTCGACTATCAAATAGTAGATCCCCCTCTCGTAACACAAGAAGAAAAATAACCCATTGTGAATAGGTGGTTATAAAATATATTTTATAACCACCTATTTTTTAAATTTCACTGTAGCTTTTCTCTTTAGACTATTATAAGACCCTATTATAATTTTGTCGCAATATATAGGGCTATATGTCAAAAATTCTGTCTTTATCTTTTACATTGTTTTTGCTGATGGATGCTATCGGGAATATCCCTTTATTTATAGCACTGCTCAAAAATTTTTCTCCCCAAACGCAAAGAAAGATCATCGTTAGGGAGCTTGTATTTGCACTAGGTATTCTTGTTTTTTTCACCTTGATTGGTGAGTTATTTATGAAATTTATGGGGATCAAGCCATATTCTATTTTAATTGCTGGTGGAATCATTCTCTTCATTATATCTATTAAAATGATTTTTCCTCAGGCAGGAGATACCCATGACAAGGTAGCTAAAGAAACTGAGCCTTTTATAGTTCCGCTAGCAACTCCCCTGGTTGCCGGGCCTGCCTCAATTGCCGCTGTTATGTTATTTTCTAACCAAGAGCCCCTATCCTCCACTCTTACCGCTGTTTTCATCGCCTGGCTGTTGACTACATTAGTGCTTTTTTTCTCTGCTAATTTTAAAAAAATTTTGGGTCAACGAGGTTTATTAGCTTGTGAGAGACTCATGGGCCTGCTTCTTACACTCTTAGCAGTTCAAATGTTTTTTGAGGGTATTACTTCGTATATGCTTTACAACCACATTAGATAGCCAAATTATGAAAAATATAAAAATGATTTTAAGCTATGACGGAACGAAATATCTGGGGTGGCAAAAAACACCTTGCGGGCCCACGATTGAAGAAGCTTTAGAAAATGCTCTTTTTCAAATTTTTCAAACTCCCATCCGATTACAAGCTGCAAGTAGAACAGATGCGGGTGTCCATGCTTATGGTCAAGTCGTTAATTTTTTCATAGATGATGAAGTGGAGGAAGGAAAATTATTGCATAGTATGAACGGGTTGCTTGCCAAAGACATTTCCATCCGAGCTATTGAACAAAGCAGGGAAGATTTTCATCCCACTTTAGATAGTAAAGGAAAAGAATACTGCTATTATATTTGTAATAGCACTTACCAACTTCCATTTCATAAAAATTTTTCCTGGCATTTTCCATACGATATGTGCTTTTCTACTCTACAAAAAGCCACTCATACCCTAACTGGGTATAAAGATTTTTCTACATTTTGTAACGACAGAAATCAATTTTCAAGAAGTACCTTTTGTAAAATCTCTTCCATAACCATTGAGCAACTACCCCTTGAGAGGATCTGTATTCGTATCCAAGGGACAAGATTTTTATATAAAATGGTTAGAAATATGGTAGGTACTTTAGCTTACATCGCATCTGGAAAAATCCCATTACCTGCCCTTGAGTCTATTCTTTCAAGTCGCCAACGAGCATCGGCGGGAATTACTGCTCCAGCTCAAGGTCTTTTTTTAAATCAAGTATTTTATTAGTCTTCTAAACATCTTTAATTAGTTCATTCAAAACACGAGTAATTTTTATGATTGGTAGAAACGAATTATGTTTTTGTGGAAGCGGGAAAAAATGGAAAAAATGTCATGCACTCCAAGAAAGCTTTGCTGCTCCTTCTGATATTCGATCCCAATATGCAAGTAAATACGGTATTCTCATTAAAACAAAAGAGCAGATTCAAGGAATAAGAAATGCTTGTAAGCTGGCAGCTCAAATCCTTAAAAAAGTTTCTTTGTATGCAAAGGCAGGTATTACTACCAATCAACTCAATGCCCTAGCAGAACAGCTTCATCAAGAAGCTGGTGCAAAAGCCGCGCCTCTCGGTTATGGTCACCCCCCCTTTCCCAAAAGTATCTGCACCTCTAAAAATGAAGTAATATGTCACGGGATCCCGGACGATATTCCCCTTGTAGATGGCGATATATTAAATATCGATGTTACCTGTGAGCTTAACGGCTATTTTGGCGATTGTAGCTCTATGGTGGCTATTGGTCAGATAAGCGCTGAAAAGCAAAATGTGATAGATGTTTCTTATCAATGTTTACAAAGAGCCATTTCCATTTTAAAACCAGGTATGTTGATTCATGAAATAGGAAAAACAATTGAAGACTATGCAACAAGTCAGGGCTGCTCAGTAGTTCATCAATTTGTTGGTCATGGTACAGGATTGTTTTTTCATGAATCTCCAAATATTCCTCATCATTATAATCATCTTAATATTCCTCTAGTAGAGGGAATGACTTTTACGATTGAACCTATGATTAATGCTGGTAAAAGCGAGGCCATCATAGATCAAAAGGACCAATGGACAGCGCGCACCCTGGATGGCAAAGCAAGTGCCCAGTGGGAGCATACGCTACTCATTACAGCTTCAGGCTATGAGATATTAACTATAGATTAGATATTGCACTTACTGCGGTGTGAAGATCGGGGGAGGATTTTACATTTCCATCCTGTTTACTTGATCCTCCATCTTCACAAATAAGCTGTGTGATGATTTGCTCTAGCTCTAAAATTTCATTTTCATAAGTCCTGCATTTGAAAATTAATTCTTTTATATCTTGTATCCAATATGCATCACTATCTTCCCACTGAAGTTCTTCAATCATTTTATTTTGAAAAAGACATTGGCTTTCTTTATAAAAAAATTGCTTGCGGCTTTCTGATAAAACCTGAGTTTTTTCTATAAATTGCATCTTTAGCTGTTTATAGAGCGAATTCACCTCATGAAGCTCATGTTGTAGTTGCATGAATTGTTCAGTATTTACCTCTTTTAAATGCATTAAGGATTTTATTTCATTTTTTGAGGATTCCAAAAGCACTTGAAAATCCGCTTTCTGCATTTCAAACTCTTCTTTCAAACCACTGGTTTCTTGCCATGCTAGGGATAGATGCCGCCTATGGTCTTTTAACTGCTCTTGAAGATCTTGGTTTAAAGACTCTAGTTCTTTTATTTTATGAGTAAAGACCTTTCTTTCATCATAAAGCAAGGTGGCATTCCGATTATTTTGCGATTCAATTTCTTTATTTTTCTGAAATAAGTTTGAGACGATTTCTTGCAGCTTTTTAGTTCTTTCAACTAACTGCTCTGAACATAAGGTAGCTAGCCACCAACTTGCCACACATAAGCAAACAAACAAAATATGAAATAAATGAATTAAAAAATCTTGATGAAAAAATAAAAGTACCCCCCAGAGAGTAGAGGAGATAAAAAAGCCTCTGGAACCAAAAGAATAAGATACAAATAGTCCTAAAATAGAACCCGCGGCAATAGAAACTGGCACAAATCGCACTAAGAAGGGGGCCGCCCCCATTTGAAAAAACAAAGGAGCAATTGAAGGTAGAAAAGAATAAAACCATGACAGAATTTTCTTTTTATTATCTTTTAAGCTTTTAATTTGCATACATAAATCCGTTGTCGATTCAATTTACTTCCGCTAGATGACAAAGAATCCGCGCCATCGTCATAAAGCCTTGCTTTAAACGGTGGATGGCAAAATGTTCGTTAGGAGAATGAAAATTATCTGTAGATAATGAGGTACCAAAAAGAGCCACCTCAGCACCGGTTACCTCTGAGAGACTAGCCACAATGGGAACAGAGGCGCCGCACAGAGTATACTCAGGGGCTACCCCAAAAACTTCCCTTTGGCTTTGAGCTACTACTTGGACAATCTTAGCATGTGGGCTTGTTCTAAATGCACTGGCACTATGGTGAGGTTCAATCCTTATGTCGACCCCCTTAGCTATATTATTTTCTAAAAAATGGGTTATATCCTGTTCTACTTTTTGCGGATTCTGCCCTGGAACTATCCTACATGAAATTTTCGCATAAGCTTTTGCAGGAATGACTGTTTTAAACCCAATACCCGTATACCCACCGCAGATTCCATTAATTTCAAGTGAGGGTCGAAGCCAATTCGATTCTTTTAAAGATGTCCCTTTTTCGTTACAAAAAGCCTTTACCTCAAAATCTTTTATATAGCTTTCCTTATCAAAAGATAGGTTCACTTTTTCTAGTTCTATGGGGCTAAAAGGAGTAATATCTTCATAAAAATGAGGAATGGCAATAGTTCCATTTTCATCCCATAATTTTGCTATTACCTCTGTGAGTGCTCTAATGGGATTGAGGGCTACTCCCCCATGCACGCCAGAATGAAGATCTTGTCTTGCATTTTGACACTCTACATTTAAAGTGGTAATCCCACGCATTCCTAGAGTAATACCAGGAGTATTTTCCCGGGGAATATCAAAATCTACCACCAGAAGATAATCTGCCTTTAAAAGCGCTCTCTTCTCATTCAGCGTCACCGCCGTGCCGCTTCCCCCAGACTCCTCTTCTCCTTCGATGAATAATTTTATATTTAAAGGAAAGTCAGGAAAAGCCTCCAAGACAGCTTTAAGAGCCATTAGGCTCGCAAAACACTGTCCTTTATTATCGGAAGCACCTCTTGCATAAATTTTTCCGTCCTTGATTAAAGGAGAAAAAGGATCAGAATCCCAAAGATCAATAGGGTCCACAGGTTGTACATCATAGTGTTGATAAATTAGAACAGAAGGTTTATCCGCCCCTGCTTTGTGCTCTGCAAAAACGACAGGTAACCCAGGATTTTGAAATAAAGAAGATTCCATACCTATCTTCGATAGGTAATCTACCAAAAAATGGGCAGTATCTAAACAATCCTGCTTATGAGAAGGATCCGTACTGATTCCTTTAAAACGTAAAAAACTGAAAAAATCTTCAAGCAATTCATGTTCATGGGTGGAGTACCATTCATCCAGTGAAGCAATAGATAAATTCATTAATTTCAGCTCCCGGCAATATAAAATTATACATCCCTATTTATCACTGGTCATCGCAGTGTAGGTGGTGTGATGGCACATCTTCCTAAAGCGCGCTTTGATAAGAATAAGGCGTAAATTCATGTTTCGACTTCCTATTAAGAATAAGAATTTAATCTTAATAAATATAAATTTTAAAGTGCTTTACTATACTTTTTAAATTTTTTACGAATATGATTCTATTAGCTCAGATTCATTGATCATAGAACCTGCGCTTTCTATTAAGTAAGCTGCCAGCGTGGGATCTCCTTCAAAAGACATTTCGACTTGCATCTTGCCTTCTTTGGAAGGTTTAGAGCAAGTAATCAGAACCACACACTCGTTGTCCTGAAGCAAATGAGAAGAGATATCAATTTTTTTCATAGAGCATGCCCTTTTAAATAGACCCTACACCAAAGGAGGGGAAACGTTGGTTTGCTTGACAAACAAATTAAAAGCCCATCACA
This sequence comes from Chlamydiales bacterium, assembly GCA_040382555.1. Classification (GTDB taxonomy): domain Bacteria; phylum Chlamydiota; class Chlamydiia; order Chlamydiales; family Rhabdochlamydiaceae; genus VGMB01. The sequence goes on from JBEIFG010000067.1 coordinate 7,382, forward strand.
CAAGCTTAATAATTAGGGAATACATGACAGAAATCGATATTATTTAGCAACAAAAACACTAAAAAAAAATGAGCCTAAAACTTTGTTTTATCTATGACAAAAAGGCTTTTTTCCCAAAGAGTTTTTTTTCATAGCTATTGCGCATAGAGCACTCTTGACAGTATCCAAAGCAACAGATACCCTTTGCAATAAAGTAACAGGAGTTTATCTATGGCAATGGCCAAAAGAATCTTTTTATTTCTAGCCGTCAACTTCCTTGTAATAGTCACTATATCCCTCGTGCTTAATCTTTTAAATGTTAAGCCTTTTTTAAATGCTTACGGGTTGGACTATAATTCACTAATGATCTTTTGCTTAGTTTGGGGTATGGGTGGAGCGTTCATTTCTCTAAGTTTATCAAGAATCATGGCAAAATGGATGATGGGCGTGCAAATCATTGATCCTACGACCAGAGACCCAGCTTTAAAGTCTTTAGTGAATACTGTGTATGAAATGGCAAGAGCGGCTCACCTTAAGCATATGCCTGATGTAGGTATTTTTTCTTCTGCAGAGCCCAATGCATTTGCTACGGGACCCACGAAAAAAAGATCACTGGTAGCAGTTTCAACAGGACTTCTACAGAGAATGAATCAAAAAGAGTTAGAAGGGGTAATTGCCCATGAGATTTCCCATATTGAAAATGGGGACATGGTCACAATGACCCTAATCCAGGGGGTAGTAAACGCTTTTGTCATGTTTTTAGCCCGTGTCCTTGCCTTTGCGCTGTCGGGTCTTGGGAATAAGAAGCAAGACTCGTCATCTGGGGGATCTTATGCAGGATATGCTATTTTAGTATTTGTTTTTGAGATCCTATTTATGATTTTGGGATCAATAGTAGTAGCATGGTTCTCAAGGTATAGAGAATTTAGAGCTGACAAAGGGGGCGCTATGCTAGCAGGCAGAGACAATATGATTGCAGCTCTTGAGTCACTCCAATCAATGCAAAGAGTAAGGGATCCAAGGGTAGATAAACCCTCTTTTGAAGCTATGAAAATCTCTACTCCTAAAAAAAATGGGTGGATGATGATTTTTGCTTCCCATCCACCTTTAGAAGAAAGAATATCGCGCCT
>JBEIFG010000068.1:0-8485 GCA_040382555.1 Chlamydiales bacterium
GGTACCGGTAGCTGAGTTATTTGACCAAAGGAGCTATCCTTACTTTTTTGAAGATATTTCCAAGGTAATTTTATTCGAAAAACAAATTCAACAGGCGAATCTTATCGAGGATGATTTGGTAAGAAGTCATTCTTTAAGTCAAATTTGTAGTGCCCTGAGGGCTGATTTATATTTCGATAGAGCCATTCAGCTGAGTTTGACTATACCTTCTGAAAGGATGAGAAATCAGTCCCTCAAAGGGATATCTTTGGACCTTATGCATTCAGGCCGCCTAGAAAGGGCTATTGTTTTATCTTCATTGATAACTACTGTTTCCGAAAAAGGGGCTTTTTTACTGGAAGTTTCTAAATCTTTTGTCCAGTCTGGAGATATGGCCAAAGCTAATTATTTTGCCGATAGAAACCCATGCGAGCTTGCCAAGAGTATGGCTTTGCTTCATATTTTCAAATCAAGCATGAGCGCTTTTAAAGCTTCGGTTCACCCTTTTTAACTACAGACTACCTTGTGAGTATCTCAAATAGATGCAGAAGCTCAAGAGCCCCAATGTAAGAGAGCCGGGGCTCCCAGGTACTCTCATCCAGCGTCCATAGGTTCTCAAGAGGTACTTTTTTATCTAGTAGCTCGCAGATACCCGTATAAAGAGCTTTTTCTTTGGGGATCATCAGAAAAGATCGCTGAAGGGCATCTATCATTTCATCTACACTCAGATGGTAGATAAACGATCGCAGAATTTCATCCAGGGGCCTTTCAATCAGGGCAGCAGACAGGGTCTGAGTATAAAAATCGAAGGTCACTTCATGATTGAATTTGAAGACAGGGCCTAAGATGTTTTGAACGAAAATCGTGTGATGCGATAGCTGAGGAATTTCTGCTATAGCGCTGTCTTGATGTCCTGAGATGTATCTCATCCATGGGGATGAGCAGGATATCTTATCCCACAGGTGTTTTTTTACGGTTTCGATCACCCAAGATTGAGTGTTGCTTTGAGGGGCTGTATAGGTGCTTAGATCCAGGGGATAACGAAATTCAGCGGGAAGAAGAGGGTAGGTAAGCAAAATCCCCGCTGTTTTACCCGTAGAGCAAGCTTGTATGGAGGCAGAGTTTGAAAGAAGAGCATATTCTTGATCAGACCAAAGCTGCTCTCTACACTCATTGGATAAGGAAAGAGCGTGCCCGACGATGGATACAAAGTATGCATTCAGCAGAGGAATAGGTTGCGAGGGATTCAATGTGAGCAACCTTATTAAAAAATCATCTAAAAGATTTTGGCAAAGATCGTTAAAAGAGAGTCCAAAAGCATTTTCTACTGCCTGCAGAAATGCTTGTTTTTCAGGCTCAATAAATCCATGCACCCTTCGGATCATGGAATGCACTGCATGAGAGAAAGTTTTGCCGTTGGGTGGTTTTTCACCCCACAGCGCTATGATCTCTTTGATGTCCATGTAACTGTGCGGATGATAGGTGAGCCCAAGGAGTGTTTTTTGGTATCTTTGCCCCTGATAGTCAAAGAAAAAATCAGGATGGCTATTTAGCTTTTCAATGGCAAGGGGATGAGGGATGCTGCGAAAAGCTTGGTGCCTGTAGAAAATGGCATAGGGATTGAAAGGAGTTTGATGATTTAAAATATGATATCTTGCAGTTTGAACGTGATTGAACAAAGAGCTATCTTGCGGTATTCTAAAAGCCTGCATGTACGGAAATATTAGGGAGATTAAGAAGCCTGTCTTCGTGAAATCAGAAGAGGTAATGAGTCTGTGAAATAGATCAAGATGAAACTTCTTTTTTAAGGGAGTGTCAAACTCAAGGATAGATTCTAAAATATACTCCCAGTGGGTTTGGGGGATATGGCGCCCGGCAGCTACGTAGGCATGAAGGATGGAAAATACCTCAGGCAAAAGTTTCCTATCAAATACACACATTATTAGTAAAACATCGAAGGTTAAAGAGGGGTTTTTCTCTATATGCAGGGATAGGATTGCGTCAATGATCTGCGCAAAATGAGCTGAATCCAAAAGTAGACTGATTACTTGTATACTCTTGGGTATATATCCTTTAGCATCGCTTGGAAAAATCTTCCTTAAAAGAAGGAGATTGTCTTTATTCAGATAAGAGGGTATTTGGTTGAATATCTCAAAAATCTTGGTTAATTCCTGCAAGGAAGAAACTTGATCTACAAATAAAAAGGTAAGGTTCAGGGTATTCGTTGTACCTTGCTGCACTCTTTTTTCATAAGCTTGGAAAAAGGGATACGCAGCTTCTTTCTGATCAAATGCTTTGAAAATTAGCGAGGTGGTTTTTTTCAAACAGGGCAGGGCTTTCACACCCGCTGTCTTCTGGTTGGCAAAAAACATAAACACAGGCATGAGCAGTTGAAATAAAGTGGTTTGCGGATGGATGTGATATTCTTTGGCAAATTTTAAGAGGTAGCTGCAGTGAAAGCCCAGCAATAAGGGGGAAAAAGACACTTTTTGGATGATGTGGTTATGTGTGAGCTCGATGAGTGAGGGGTCGGCATCATAAAGGTGTGGAAGTGACTGGTGAGGGTCCCTATGGGAGCTATCGATTAACACCTGCTCAGCTTGATCTAAAATTGAGGGGGGAAGGTATGAGAAAATCTTTAGCACATCCTCTAGTAAAAAATGGTGGTTGGGGGAAGATAACACAGCCAAGGTTTTATCAAGGATGCGCCTTAAGCTAGTAGCATCTGCAGAGATCTCTACCATATAGATAATGGTTTTAGCTATATTGGTGCCTGAAGTATATTTTTTGAGCTTATCTGTGTAGGTGAAAAGTACATGACATACCGCCTCGGGCATTTGGATGAATTTCCTAAAAAGAGGGATAAGCTCAAGGTAGCTAGAGACCCTAAAACCCGTGTTAGCTAAAAAGCCACTGAAATAGATGAAATGGAAAGAGTGACGGCTGGGTTGAAAAGACCTTTTCGCATGAGAAATAAATGCAATAGCGCCCTCAGTGTCGTCAGCAATGAATGGTAATTGTCTAAAAAAAATTATGGTAGCACAGGCGATGTGGTAATCGGGGCTGATTAGCGACTGAAGTAGTTCTTTTTTACCTGTGGAAAAGTGAGATAATATTTCACATAAGCGGTCCACCCATACTTCTCTTTCCTCCCTGCTTGCTTTCGCTGCGTGCTTGAGTATGAGCTTACTTAGTTCAGGGTCTTGCAGGTTTTTAAGGGTATAAAAGGTTTCATCTAAGAGTTTTCTCACCTCCTTAGGAGGTAGATAGGGTAGCATGACCTCTGCCAGCTGAAGCCTCTCAAAGAGGGTAGCCATTTTTCGCGCGGTGCACATGACACTGTAGGTAGTGGCTTTATTGCTAATTAGATGCGCTTTTTCTTTCAAATCTCTCAGGGCCGAGTCGGTGATCACATAGGGCAGATCTCCAAAGGGTAACTGTTGGAGTATGTCTTTGATTTTTTCCCTTTGCTCTAAAAAAATGGGACCTTTGGTTTGCAGGATAGGCTGGAGAGTGTTGAGAGTATTTTGAATCCATATGGAATCTAAAGTGTTCATGCTAATCTATCCTGGTAATGAGCTCAAAATGGGTAAGTAAAGCCAGAGCCCCCCTCTTTGAGAGGGTGGGCTCAAAGGTGGTCTCATCGAGTAGCCAAAGATCTTCCAGGGGCATTTGCGAAGCTAACACTTCGGTGATCCCTGTATAAAGGGATGTACCGGATAGGCCTTTGGCAAAGGAGCGCTGCATGACCTCCACTAAGGTATCGATGTTTATATCGCTAATGAAGTCATGCACAATCTCTTCCGCCGAGCGCTCAAGGAGAGTGATGGAAAGAGTGGGAGTGTAAAAATCAAAGGTTACTTGGTGATTGAGGTGAAAGATGGGCCCTAAAATGTTTTTGAGGAAAAGAGAGTGGTGGGCCAGCTGAGGTATTTCTCTCTCTTCTGCATCCTCATAGCCTGTGATCCGTTTCATAAAAGGGGAAGGTGAGGATATTGTATCCATCAGGTGTTTTTTTACTGTGTGGAGTACCCACGATTTGGCTTTGCCCTGGCATGGGGTAAGAAGGCAAGAGTCGATGGGGTAGCGAAAAGGGTCAGGTAAAAGGGGGTAGGTAAGTACAATTCCTTCCGTTTTGCCTGCTGAGCAAGCCTGTATCGATTTAGAATAGGACAGAAGGCAATACTCCCGATCGGAGAGTAGAGTGCCATCTCTATGAGTGGGTAAAGATAGGGCATGCGCTACGATCGATACGAAGTAAGCGCTGACAAGGGGTACCGGCTGGGTGGTATGGAGTGTAAGTAACCTCATTAAAAAATCGTCTGATAGATTTTCTAAGAGCTCATCCAGTGTGGCGTCGAAAGTATCTTTTACGGAAGCTGCCAAAACCTCTTGATCCGCACAAGCCATCTCCTCATACCGCTTTTTTAATCCGTTGAGCTCATGTTGAAGGTCTTCTGCGCTGGGCAGACGCTCACCTAGCTGCAAGGTAAGGTCAGACAGCTGCAGAGGGAGTTGTGGCGACTTAGTGAGGCTAAAAAAGGTTTTTTGATACCTTTGCCCCTGTACTACGGCATCAAAGGATGGGCAGTCGATGAGAGAAAAGCAGCTTTTATGGAAGTGTATATGGCTTTCATGAATCACGTAGGGATTCCAGAGGGATTCAAAATTTCTTGTATGATCCAAAGCCGACAGAGCATGGATGAAGAGGGGATCGCGCTCTGTGAGTAAAAAAGAATGGGCAGAGCTTGTAATTAAAACAGCTATAAAATTAGCGGTATAATAAAAGGAGTTCGTATGGAGTTGATGGAGCAGATGGGAGTGGAGCCATGGTGAGAGCGTTTCATCGGCTGCAAGGATAGCTTGCAGTAGTTGGGGCCAGGAGTAGGTGATAGATAAAATATCTTCAAGGACGCTCTCGATAAGAAGTTTAAGCCTTGGAAGATGGGCTCCATTAAACAAGCATAGAATTAAAAATATATCTTGGATTCTGGGAGGATCTTTTACTGTAGAGATAGACAACACGGTGGAGACGATGTCACCGAGGCCAGAGGTGCTAGAGAGTAAACTAGATGCTTTTAACGAAAAGGGGATACATTCACTGGCCTGCTCTGGAAAAAGTTTTTTGATGTGAAAGGCAACCTCTGGGTGGATATAGCTATGGAGGAGGTTGACCACATCTAGAATTTCGGTCAGTTCCTCCAAGCGGGTCAGAGGGCTTGCCATAGCAATACTAAGGACTAGTGTATTTACTGGGCCAAGGTTGAGCGAGCTTTGATACGCTTGGTAAAAGGACTTAGCTATTTTTTTATCATAAAGTCCCTGCATCATCAGACGGTGGACTTTGTGCACTTCCTCCGCAGGCATAACACTTTTTTCTCCTACAGCCTTAAATAATTGATGATAGGGGGAAATAGCATAGAATAGGTGGGTATTGCTAAAGAGACCGAAGAAGTTTGGGTTTTGAAGTAGGATAAAGATTTGGAATGTAAACAGAGAAGGAAAAGTGGAGAGCTTGTGGAGAATATGCTTGTGGGTGAATCTTAAAACATACGGGTCTTCTTGATAGATTTTTTCAATCGACAGATACGGGTTGAATGGCTTACCTGCATGAAGGTCGCAGCTTAGCATTTTCTCAGCTAGAGTCCAAAGAGGGGGAGGTAGGTAAGAAAAAAGGGTTAGAAAACTCACAAAGTGAGAGGGGTCTTTACTGATCTCTACCCATTGCAAACTTTTAACTACAAGCTGATGGAGGTCAAAGGCGCTTTCAGCGACAGAGCTCAGGTTCACAATCACCCAGCCGATGGGAAGGTCTTTTGTGTAGCTGCCTATCTTCTGCTGATGGGTACTGAGAATGACCCAATACTCCGCTGGCATCGCAGCAAATTTTTTACAAAGGCTGCATAGCTGCATGTAAGTGGGGATGTAAAAGGAAGTAGCTTGCAGAAAACCTGTGAGGTGATTTAGCAGCGTATGGGGTTTTCTGGGTAGAAGGTGCTCTATATTCTTTATAAAACAAATAGCCCCTTGGCTATCTTCCCCGATCACGGGGAACTGGCAAAAAAAGGTAAGTAGGAAAGAGAGCTTTACTGGGTCTACGTTACAAAAAGCCAGAAGGATTTCTTTGGAGCCGGATACAAAGAGGGGGACTGTTTGGCATAGTTGATCGAAGACTTGCTCTCTACTGCCGCGCGGCTGGTTAGCGAGTATATTGAGTACAGCTTTTTTGCTCTCTAGGTCTTTAAACGCTGCAAGCCCATCCTGAGTAAGGCTCAAAAGCTTTTTTATTTCTTTTGGGGGAAGCTGGATTAAGGCTTCTGAAAGCTGCAGCCGCTCAAATAAACCCGTTATTTTTCGGGCGGTGCACACCTGGCTAGACAAGGGGGTTTTGTCGTGAAGAGCCTCTACCCTCTCTTTTAAATCGCGCAGCTCAGAGGGGGTGATGGCGCAGCAAATCTCTTCAGGAGTTAGCCGTTGAAATATTTCTTTGAGGCTTTGGTGGAGCTCGGTGGGGATGAAGGCTCCTTGCTGGCGAAGGGAAGTAAGAGTGGTTTGAATAAAGATAGAATTTAACATATTTTCCGTATTTCCTCTATAAAGAATACCCCATTTTTGTTTTAATTCCCATTCCTTTAAATCTACTGATCTGTATTACTTATTCCTTTATGTAAAGTTTTTCTATCCAAGCGGCTTTTTGATTGATTTTTGGCATAAATCCTGGTACCTTCTGTCCCCAGATTCACCGATTATAAACCTCTAAAAGAGTAGAGAGAGAGTTATGGGTAAGATTATATTTGAAAATACAGGCGAGGAAGTAGAGGTAGGCGAGGGCGCTGCGATAGCCGAGGCCTGTGAAGAGGCTGGAGTTCCTTTTGCTTGTACAGAGGGTGTGTGTGGAACTTGTGTGATTGAAGTGGTGGATGGAATGGACAATCTGTCGGCTTTCACAGAAGAAGAGAGAGACTTTTTAGGCGAGCAGGACCGTGAGCGGCTTGCCTGTCAATGCAAGCTGAAAGGCGGCTGTGTAAAAATCACATTTTAACTCAACAGAGGAAGATTATGACACAAGTGATCGATAGAATATCTAAAGAGATGACCATCGAGGAAATTCTTAGTAAGTTCCCTCAGAAAAGTCAGAAGATCGCTCAAGAGATCACCAATGCGGGCTTGCATTGCGTTGGCTGCCAGGCAGCGACGTGGGAGACGCTCGAGGGTGGGATGTTGGGCCACGGGTATGCAGAAGGGGATATAGAAGCTCTCGTGGGTAGGTTGAATGCTATTTTAGCGCAAAAAGTGGACTTGAATACGATTTCCCTCACCCAAAGTGCAGCGCAGAAGTACAAGGCGATTTTGGCAGAAGAGGGTAAAGAGGGCTGGGGTCTTCGTTTTGGGGATAAAGCGGGAGGATGCAGTGGATTTGAGTATATCCTTGACTATTCAGAAAAAGCACGTCCTGAGGATGAGGTATTTCTTTCTGAAGGTGTAGAGGTGCACGTGCATAAAAACATGGTATCCCGTCTTATGGGATGTGAGATTGACTACATTGATGGGCTCAATGGGGCAGGGTTTAAAATCACCAACCCTAATGCGAAAGGCTCATGTGGCTGTGGCAAGTCTCAAAGTTACTAGACAAAAAAAGCCCCAGGGTATATCCCCCGGGGCAAGTGTTAGTGATCGCTTCCTTGTTACAGAAGCGCTCTTAGGTTTTAATTAAACTTAAGCTTCATTTAAAAAATTGCCCAAGCCTGTAGCATCAAGATTGACTGATTCAGAAAGTAGTTGAGTCTTTGTCATAGTGTTTCTCCTCATCTGAGATTGAGAAGTGTTTCTCCTTATCTGAGATATGGGACGAACAATTCTCAGCTGAGAATCTCTCCATTCATGTGTTAAGTTAGTTGTCAACAAAGGAGATCTTTGCATGGATGCACCATCACCAGTTCTATAAATTGCAACAAAGTCCAAAAATGGTGTAGGTATTAGATAAGATTGTATATCACTTAATGTAGATGTATTGAATTGAACCTTTAATCGATTTGCATCTAAAACTGAATTCAAGTGTTCTTTTAAAACTTTATATTTAGGGAATTCATAAAGCACTTGATATGTATCATTTCCGTTCAAAGACTCATTAAAGTTAGAACGAACTACCTCATTTTTCGTAAACAGTGCATTAGTTTCTGCTGTTTGATTTTCCAAGTTTGTCGTTAATTCACCTACTTTAGTTTTGAATTTAGCTATTTCTTCAAATTTTGCTCCAAGAGTAACTGTGTCCTCCTTGGATCTTACATTAAAAGTTGCCGTTTTTAATCTTTCATATAATTTATTTAGCTCGATTATTGCGTTTTGTCTATCTAAGACAGATAACAAGGTCCCTGGGGCAGGCCGGGCAAGGAATGCCTTCGCTTCAGCTACGATTGCCTCCTGTTGATTTCTTTTGATAACATCATCAGATGCCTGTTTAAAAGTCAATCCCTTTTGAGCAACCCTTTTTCTGGCTGCAAGGTCA
>JBEIFG010000069.1:0-8433 GCA_040382555.1 Chlamydiales bacterium
CCGTAAGCGAGCTTGTGCTATTTGCATCAGAGCGATCATTGGGATCATCTATCTCTTTTAAAGAAAAATCTCTTCCCATACAAATTCTTAAAAAAAACAGTTTGGAAGGTTTCGATATCGCCTTTTTTTCTGCAGGAAGCAAAGTGGCAAAGCATTACGCACCTCTTGCTGTAGCCAGCGGCGCGGTAGTCATAGATAATAGCTCAGCCTTTAGGTTGGATCCTGTTGTTCCTTTAATTATTCCTGAAGTAAACCCAGAAGCTCTATGGAATCATAAAGGTATAATTGCAAATCCAAACTGCGCAACGATTATTTTATTAATGGCATTAGCCCCTTTGCATAAAAGAAAAAAAATAAAAAGAATGGTGGTCTCCACCTATCAAGCAGCGTCTGGAGCAGGGGCAAAGGGTGTGGAGGATCTTCTTCAAGAAACTCAATCCTTCTTTACTAAGGAAACTTACCATCGCCAAGTCGTCCCCTTTCCGTATGCTTTTAATCTCTTTCTTCATAACTCTGCTCTTAAGGACAATACCTACAATGAAGAGGAATGGAAAATTATATGTGAATCTAAAAAAATTTTAAAAGATGATCAAATAGGAATAACAGCTACCTGTGTGCGAGTCCCTGTAATTCGAGCACATTGTGAATCTGTAAATGTACAATTTCACGAATATTTTTCTGCAAAAGAAGCCTATGAAATTCTCTCTTCATCTCCGGGAATAAAAATTCTAGAAGATAAGCTAGAAAATCGTTTCCCAATGCCGATAGATGCCATAGGTCAAAGCGATATATTTTGTGGAAGGATAAGGGAAGATATATCGCAACCATTCACATTAGATTTATGGATAGTAGGCGACCAAATTCTCAAAGGAGCCGCGTTAAATGCGATCCAAATTGCAGAAACTATGCTAAAAATCAAACATCCCAATCAGCCGAAGAGGTAAAGGTCATTTCCTCCTTCGTGATTGGGTGCGGAAAAGATAAAACTCCTTGATGCAAGTAAATGCCAGGATGTTCGGCATCAAAATGGGAACCATATTTTTTATCCGCAAGGATTGGGTGCCCAGCTGCCGCGAATTGAGCCCTAATTTGATGATACCGTCCAGTAATTAGATATACCTCCACGAGAGTGGTTTTATGATCAAAGGAAATAGCCTTATAAAAAAGACTGCATTTTTTTGCTCCTTCAAAAGCCTCTTGCTTGACTATAGCTTTATATTCACCATGCAAAAGGTAATGCTTTAATTCTGCTTCGTGACTGGGAAGATTGCCTTCCACTCTTGCTTTATATATTTTTTTAAAATGCTGCTGCCGCATAGATTCGTTCAAGCGGCTAAGAGCTTTAGAGGTTCTTGCAAATAAGACCAAACCAGAAACAGGCCGGTCTAGTCTATGAACAGCATGAAGGAAGACGTTGCCAGATTTATTGAATTGGGTTTTGATCCACCATTTTGCCTGTTGCTCCAGGCTATCTAAGCAGTCTAGCGAAGGCTGGGTAGCTAAGCCTGCTGGTTTTTCCAATACTAAAATATGATTATCACAAAAGACGACCTTCACGCACTTACCTCTTTACCTGTCTTTGTCTGAGTACTTCATACAATAAAAGAGTCGTAGCTGTGGCTACATTTAAGGAATCTGCAACTCCTTTCATAGGAATTTTCACTTTAATTTCTGCCGAGGCTAACCATTGAGCAGAAAGGCCTAGCTGCTCTGTACCCACCGCAATCGCTAGAGGCACAGTCATATCTACCTCTGTAAATTCTTTTGAAGCACTAGGTGTAGAGGATAAAATCTGTATATGATTTTTCTGAAGCCATTCTATGGTTTCAGTGCTACTTGCTTCAACTACAGGTATCGTAAATAAGGTACCCACGCTTGCCCGAACTACGTTGGGATTATAAATATCTGTGCATCGGTCACATACGATGACTCCATCAATGCCAACCGCATCACATGATCGTAGGATAGTTCCTAAATTTCCAGGTTTTTCTATCGACTCTGCAATAAGAAAAAAAGGATTCCTTTGGTTTTTACAGCTTGGAAGCAAATCTGCTAGGCCCCCTTTCATTTGCCTTGCAATAGCGATAAGACCATCTGGCCGGTCACGGTAAGATAATTTTTTAAAAACTTTACTATCACAAATAAATATTTCTGCACCTGATAAAGCAATAGTATCTATGAGGGACTGTTCATTTTCACCTAAAAACAAGTCAGGACAAATATATAACGAATGGATTTGAATTTTGGCATCAGAAGCTCTTTTGAGCTCACGATATCCCTCAATAAGAAATAGCCCGGTTTTATCTCTATCTTTTCTATCGAATAGCTTTTGAGCTGCTTTAATTTTAGGATTTTGTAAACTTGTTATTTCAATATATCTCTTCATAATAAGCCTTATTTTGAAGAAATATTATATCTTAAAAGGTTGTTAAATGAGTATCAAAGAGATCGTTATTGAGAAATTATATTACATTTTTTGGAAGTGGGCTCCAAATTTAATATTTCTAAAGAGCATAGAGAAAAGACGAGTCGTTGCGGAATATAGAATAGTTTGCCTATTACCCTTCAAGAGCATTTTGCCTATTTGTGGAGGGGTTCCCCTTTTAGCAATACCATACCAGACGGTTCCAACAGGCTTTAAGGCACTTCCCCCTGAGGGACCTGCTATTCCCGATACGGCAATACCATAATCAGCGGAAGAGATCTTAAAAATCCCTCTTAGCATTTCTGCTACTGCTTGCTCGCTAACTGCCCCATGGATTGAAAGAGTAGAGGAAGACACCTGTAAAATATTTTTCTTTAATTCATTGGAGTAGGTAACCATCGAACCTAAAAATACCTCGGAAGCCCCAGGTAATGCTGTAATTTTATGTGAGAGCAAGCCCCCTGTACAAGACTCAGCTACACAAAGAGTTACTTGTTTTTGCTTCATTATATTCAGCAAAGCTTCCTCAATTTTACCCGTATCTGAAGTATAGCTGTAATCGATAAAGGCTTGTTGAATTTGGTCTTTTACTGCTTTTACCTCTTTTTCAATACTTCCTTCTAAAACGACAGCAAGAGTGCCATATCCAGGATAAATTCCAATATCAACAGAAGGAAATTTAATTCGCATTTCTCTGAGCAGAGGGTCTAAGAGATTTTCTCCCAAAAGACAAAAGTAAAGCGTTTCTACAAAGACAGAGCTGTGGTCTAAGATTTGTTTTTTTAAAAGAGGAATTGCTTCATAGATAAACATAGGCTCCATCTCAAGGGGAGGTCCCGGCAGAAGGACTAAACTCTTTTGTTTATCTCTAAATAAAAATCCAGGAGCTGTACCGACGGTATTTTTTAGTAGTATGGCCTTAGAAGGAACAGTGGCTTGATCTATCAATGACTCTAAAGAAGTGCCAAATCTTTGTTCCAAATCCAGCGCAGTTGCTTCATCAAATCGAAAGCCAGAATCAAATATATCTGCGGCTACTCTTCGGGTGATATCATCTAAAGTAGGTCCAAGCCCGCCAGTTGCAATCACTATATCAGAGCGAAGAAGGGCCTCTTGTATGCCTGCTTTTAATGCAGATGCTTCATCTGGTAAAACAGTATGGCGACTGACCTTCCAACCTAATTTTAACAAATAGCTGCTTAAAAATGAGCTATTGCTATTGAGAATTTTCCCTTTTAATACCTCTTCCCCGATTGCTAAAATCTCTATAATCATTGTATTTCCGCAGTTTGCGATGCGATTTCTAAATTAAATTGCTTGAGGAGAGGATGACGATGGGCCCATTGAAAACACCCTTTACCTGTCCTAAAAGGAGCCCAGGTTTTTTTTCCCTGAAAAATTAACGGGGTGGGAAGGGTATTCTGTCGTAACCATCTCAAAACCCCCTTAAAATATTTAGTGTTGGGAAATTCCTCTGATTCGGTTACCTTGAAAAATTCATGAGTAAAAGGATGCTCAAAAATTTGAGGATAGGAAAGCTGAATGCCAAAATGTATGCTGTCTTTCGACATTACCATAGAGTGAAATTTGCCATCTAGTTTTGAAACAAAAAAGTGATGAAGCTGCATTTGAATTACAGGTCTTGCTACTTTCACTAAAACACGGCCTGCAGATAAATTCATACCATATAGAGCATTAGGATCTGCAGTGATGTAATTACAAAAAGCTTTTCTAAACTGGGCCATATCTGTATCTTCTTGTTCTTGAATAGTGGCAATATATCTTACATAATCATCGCGCACTTGCTGTTGTGTGATCCAAATTTGATCTTTTGGTACGGCAGAACCGCTGTGACAAATCAAACACCCCTCTAAAATCTTTAAAAGATCCTCCATCTGCTTTTCACTAATAAGAAACTGATGCTTTATCCATTTTGAGGCGTGAAAAAAACCTTCTTTTTCTGGATCTGATACACGTAAGGAGATATCCATGAAATTTCCCACCTAAGTTTTAATCGGTAGGATTTTTATGGGCTTTTTTTTTAATCGGTAAGAATAAAAAAACAAGCCACAGATACCTAAAAAGATAGAGCTATCTGCCACATTAAATACTGGATAAGAGTAACCCCATAGCTTGAAGTAAAACATATCAATTACATGGCCGTAGATAAAATAATCTAGCACATTACCCATGGCTCCCGTAATGATTAAAAAAAAAGAGATCCGTTTAAAAAAAGCCATTTTCGCAGCAATTAGGTAAGTGAGCATACCTACGATAATCATCAATCTGGCATACAAGAGATAATCTTGAAAGGAAGAAAAAAAACCCCAAGCAGCTCCTTTATTCATTACATAATTTAAGGAGAAATCTATCCCCAAGAAATCATGAAAGACGCCTATACCTCCATACGGATAAGAACTAGTCAGTACGAGAGGAGAAATACAGCAAAATGTATATGCTTTTGATAAAATATCCACTGCTAAAATAAAACAACAGACACAAAGCAATACTGCTACAGATTTAAAGCTCATTACAAAAGACCTTTCTCGAGCTTTTCTTGTGACTTAACCGTCATCGTAGCGTATGGGATAGCTTCCAAACGGGCAAGAGGTATTTCTTCCCCTGAAATATCACAAACACCATAGGTATTTTCTTCTATTTTTTCTAATGCTCTATCGATATAGCGCAAAATATCGAACTCTTTAGAGCTGACTTGAAGACTGATAGTTCGAACAAAATCATCTGTACCTTCATCTGCGGAATGCTGTGAATATCCCTTTGATTCATCTGGGGCTGTCACATCACTGCTAACTCCTCTTACAAGATGGGTCATCTGCCTTTGTAAATCTTCAAGTCTCTTTTTAAATCGTGCAATGTCTTCTTTCTTCAGTGCCATGGCTTGTTTCCTTATTTTGTTCTAAATGGATAATCTGATCTTCTCTTGTGGATACGGTTTTAAGAGCATCTCTTAATTCATCTACATCTTTAAATCTTCTGTATACACAAGCAAATCGAATATACGCAATCATATCTAAGGATTGTAAATGACTCATAATGATCTCCCCGATTTCTTTTGTGGAAATCTCTTTGACCTGCCTTTCCATAAGATCTGAAGTGATTTTATAAGATAAAGCTCTAACTTGCTCATGACTGATTTTTGTGTGCCTACAAGCTGAATCTAGCCCTTTAATGAGCTTGTCTTGTAAAAAGTCTTCATACCTTCCATCGCGCTTATGAACTTGAATCGTAAGGTCGATAGTCTCAAAAGTGGTAAATCGTTTTAAACACTTCAAACACTCTCTTCTTCTGCGCACTGCATTAGTTTCTAAGGCATTTCTTGAATCTGTGACCTTAGATTCTTCATGACTACAGAATGGACAGCGCATGTTAAGTATTTCCCTTGTTAGAAGCGTGAATTAGATTTTTAAATTACACATCCTTTGATGGGTAATTTCATATTAAATTCACACATAAAAAAACTTTCTTAGGATTTATTGCAAGTAAAATTAAATTTGGATTTAGCTTACCGTTTATTCTACAGTGACTGATTTGGCCAAATTTCTGGGTTTATCTATATCCAAATGTTTAGCCTTAGCCACATAGTATGCAAAAAGCTGAGTGGCTACCGCTAGTAGTATGCAGGATAGTTCCTGCGAGGTAGAAGGAATAAAAATAATCTCTTCACTCGCAAAAAGTAGATCTTTTTTAAAATCTGGAAAACCAAAAATGAGAATGGGAGAGTTCCTTGCTTTGCATTCCATAATGTTACTTATCATCTTTTTTTCTAAACTCAAACTGCAGCAAAATGCAATCACAGGGACTTTAGTATCGAGCAAAGCGATGGGACCATGTTTCATTTCTCCTGCAGCAAAGCCGCAAGCATTGACATAAGCTATTTCTTTTAATTTTAGCGCCGCTTCTAAAGCGACGGGATAAGAAACTCCTCGACCCAAAAAATACACATCATGATAGCTTGCAAATTGTATCGCCTTGGATTGTATGTTTCTGTGATTTTCTAATATTTGAGAGACTTTCGATGGAAGTAATACCAACTCCTCTAGAAGCCTTTTTTTTTCAATGTTTAGACCTTTTTGCTGAGCCAGATAAATTGCTAAGAGATAAAGTACTGTTACCTGAGAGGTAAAAGTTTTTGTAGAAGCTACTGCTACCTCAGGCCCTGCACGAAGCATAAGAGACACATCTGACTCCCGATATAAAGCTGATCCTGTACAATTACAGAGAGAAATAATTTTGAATCCTTCTGATCTAACTGCTTTTACACATTCAATGGTATCTGCTGTTTCTCCAGACTGGCTTAGAGCAAGAAAAATAGTATTTTCTTGTCTGATCCATGTTTTATACCTAAACTCTGAGGCTATTTCGACTTTAGTAGAAATATGGGAAATAGACTCAAAAAAGTAATTTGCAACTAAAGCTGCATGGAAAGAGGTGCCACAAGCTACTATCTGTATTTGTTCACACCGATTTAAATCGCTCATCAAAGGAGTCAATTCTTCAAAAATGACTTGGTGATTTACATGGTCAATTCGGCCGTTAAAAGCATCAAAAACCGATTTTTCTTGCTCGAAAATTTCCTTTAGCATGAAATGCTCAAAACCCCCCTTTGAAATAGAGGATTTAGCAAGGGAATTATCAAAGCTGTGGATTAATTTATTAAGGCCATTTTTATCAGAAAAAAAGGGTTTTTTTCCCTTTTGCAGTACAGCTATATCTCCCCCACTTAGCGAATACAGCATGAGATTCTTCCCAGCTAAAGCTACCGGGTCGGAAGAAATGTAGCATTCAAAGGTTTCGGGATTGAATCCCACCACAAGCGGGCTTTTTTCTGCGGTAACTATCATTTCATCAAGATGATTTTTATGAATAATGGCAAGAGCATACGAACCTTCTAGGTGAGCAAAAGCTCGTACACATGCAATGAAAAAATCTCCAGAGTACTCTTGTGCAATTAAGTTGGGTATTACTTCTGTATCTGTTTCGGATTTAAATAGGACCTGCTTACCTTCCAAGTCTTGTTTAAGAGACAAATAGTTTTCAATCACTCCGTTGTGTACGACTGCTACGGTTTGGTGCATATCCATGTGAGGATGAGCATTAGTATTCGAAGGAACCCCGTGGGTAGCCCAGCGGGTATGGCCTATAGCTAGGCGATAGTTGAAAGACTTTTCCGATAGCAATTCTTGCAAAGCTCTTAATTTTCCCGCCTTTTTATACACACAAATTCCAAGGCTATCGATTCCAGCAACCCCCGATGAGTCATATCCCCTATACTCAAGTCCCTCGAGACCTCTTATGCACTCTTGAATAGCTTCCCTTTGACCAATATAACCAAAAATCCCACACATTATCTACCTTAAGATCTCAATTTCATTCTTATCGAAAAACATAATTGAAAATTAAAAGTAATAAATTTATTTGTAAATTTAAAATCAAAAAAATATAAAAAACCAAGAAATGAGAAAATGACAAATAAACTAAATAGTAAAAAAACTATTGTGATTGTAGATGATGATGATGACCTGCTTTCTATTTTACGCTTTGTACTCCAAAATGAACTCTTCAAAGTAATTACCTTTTCTAATGGATCTGATGCAATAGAACATTTTCAAAATACAGACTTTCTTTCCCAATGTTCCTTAATTATTTTAGATAGAGTACTAAAAGACACTGATGGGCTAGAAATTGCTAAGATTATAGGAAAACAAAAACACAACCCCCCCATAATTTTTTTATCCGTTTTGTCTACAGAAAATGAAATTCAAAAAGGGATTGAAATGGGAGCTACTATGTATATATGCAAGCCCTTTAATATCAAAATTTTTTTAGATTTAGTAAAAAAAACAATAAGTTCATGACAAAACTAGATTTTTTTTTAATTTTAATATCTCTTGAATTAATTGCATTATTCTTGATGCTTTTTGTGCTTGTTTTTGAAAGGATTTTTCTTTCGTTATTTAGAAAAAAAGCAATTTATCACATTGATTATC
>JBEIFG010000070.1:0-8328 GCA_040382555.1 Chlamydiales bacterium
GGCTGAAGGGATCAATCATAAGATTAAAACAATGAAAAGGCAAGCCTATGGATTCCGGGATATGGAGTACTTTAAACTAAGGTTATATCATTTACATGAACAGAGGTGCGCATTTGTCGGATGAAACATAAATAGATCTAATTAGACTTATTGGGTGCAGGTCAGTAGTTTTTCATATTATAAAATTTCCGCTTATCTTAGTTAGAGTCAGTTTCTTGAGATAATTAAAAATGTGATCAAATTGCTTGTTGGTTAAAAATGGTGCCTAAAATAACCAAAAAATGGTAAATTTAGGTAGAGGTTTTAACCATGAAAAGAGCCCTAGAAACGTTATTGATTCGTTGGAAAGATGAAAATCACCCCTTGCCACTTCTACTGCGAGGCGCAAGGCAGGTGGGTAAAAGCTTTCTTGCGACAGAATTTGGTAAAAAGTATTTTCAGTCTTTAGCTGTGATTGATTTTGAACAAAGACCGGAATGTAAAAACATTTTCTCATCAAAGGATCCTAAGGAAATTATTTTAAAGATGGAATTTGCTTTAAAGCAAAGAATTATTCCCGGTGAAACCTTAATTTTTTTAGATGAAATCCAAGAATGTCCAGAAGCCTTACTTTCTCTTCGATATTTCAAAGAGCAAATGCCAAATCAACATATAATCGCGGCAGGATCGCTTCTTGAATTTCTATTAAATGATGAAAGCTTTTCCTTTCCCGTGGGAAGAGTAGAGTTTCTCTATTTAAGGCCTTTTTCTTTTATTGAATTTTTGGAGGCTGTAGATCCATTTCTGTTGTCTTACTTAGACGAATATTCTCTTCATCGAACACCAGATGAAATACAACACAAGACATTTTTAAACTTAGTAAGGCGCTATCTTTTGATAGGAGGAATGCCCGATGCTATCAAATCAAGTATTACAGAACAATTTCTTCTTGATTGTGCAAAAGTACAAAATCGACTTTTGCAATCCTATAAAAGTGATTTTGGTAAATATGCATCGCATTCCAAACATCGTTTACTGAATCTGATATTTCAAAAAGCACCTAGTCTTGTAGCTCAGAATTTAAAGTATTCTAGGCTTGATCCTGACACTAGATCAAGAGAGTTGAAGCCTGCCCTTAATCTTTTATTTCATACTGGTCTTTTAAAACCGTGTTATTTTACCAGCGCAAGTGGCATCCCACTTCATGCATATATAAAAGATGATAAGTTTAAATTGTATTTTCTTGATGTGGGACTTCTTCAAGCCGCAACTCACATAGATCCTGCAGATTTACTTCAGCAAGAGATTATACAAATTAACTCTGGAATGATAGCTGAGCAATTTGTAGCTCAAGAATTGATCGCTTATGACAATCCAACAATAAATCCGTATTTAGTTTTTTGGGAAACAGAAAAAGGGGGACAAGCTGAGGTTGATTTTGTGATCTCACATAAGAATCATATCATACCTATTGAGGTTAAATCAGGCTCAACGGGATCTTTAAGATCTTTAAAAAGCTTTTTGAGTCAAAAAAAATCCCCCCTTGGTATCAGAATATCTGAACATAATTTATCATTTCATGATGGAGTATTATCAGTGCCATTTTACCTAATTAAGATGATTCCCAAGTTTATTAACGAGGCTTTACAACCTGGGTTCAAGAAAATAATATAGGTATGTGTAGCGTTTAGTATTTTAGAATAAGGTCAAGTATAATATGAATCCGGTAAATCCAATATCTCCTTCACAATCAATTTTTCCTGTGCTTAAGCATTCTCTTGATGCAGTACAAAAGGTTTATGATCAAGTTATTGATGAGATAAATCCTCCCAATAAGAATGGGGCTCATATGGAAATCGGTATCATAACCTCTGAGGGGGCATGTTTGCAGCCAACGAGGCTAGGTGCTAGTTTAGAAGAGTATGGGGCCCATCGAGTTGGGTCTGTCACCAAGATGTTTACAGCTTTTTTAATACTTAAGCTGTGTAAGATGAATATTTTCCCAAAAGGATTAGATACAAAAGTTTCCGAAATTATTCCCGAAGAAAAAATTAACCGTATTTTTTTGAACCCTGAAATAGCAAATGAAATGACTCTTGAGCAGCTTTTATCTCATACATCGGGTCTTGAGAACTCAGATCATTGTCAATTTTTAGATCCCTCTATAGCGCCAAGATCAATAACCGAGAGATTTGATCTTGAGGCTCGTATAATAGAAGGCAGTGTTGAGGGGTACGCCAGTGCAAAATTTCAGCATCTATCTAAGCCTCTCGATCAGGTGTATCGTTATAGTAATGGAGGGTATGCAGTTGCTAGTTGGATGGCAGAGGTTGCCTATGCATCTAGCTGCGGGCAGGCTCTCTCTTTTTCAGATATTATGAAAAGGGAAATATTAGATGGTGTTTTTTGCGTATCTCATAAAACGGAGATAAAACCCGGGCCTACTAACGATTGCATGCAGTCTGCAGCAGGAGATTTGACTACTACAGTAGAAGATTTACAAAAGATTGGTAAGAGAATTCAAGATGATGCTCTTGATGCAGAATTTGGTAGAGGATGGCAAGAACAAATGAAAAGACCTAGGGGACTTTTAGGAGAGTATGGTCTTGGTTGCTCTAGCGTTCAACCCGATCATTTTCAGCATTTTGGTATGAATCGGGAAAGAATAGGACAAACAGAATTGGATGTAACTGCTGCTATTTGTTTTCCTATTCGCAAAGGTGTTCCCGGTGTGGTAGCCATGTGTGATACAGGTGCACTCGGTCCTAAAGGGGAACCTCTAATCGATGCTGTAAAAACATATGCAGGAATTCAAATACCCAAAAAAGCCCATGAAAAAGCCCCACCACAAGACCTTAGCTATTATTTGCCTACTCCTGAGTGCGTTTATTGTGGAACAGACTATATTATTTTTGACAAGGATCCTTTTGTAATACCACCTCAAGATGTGCTGTCTTTATCTAAGAATGGGCTTAAATATGATCTACATAGAGACGGTTCTTTAGATCAAGCAGGCCATCTTGGATATCGAGATCAATTAGGTTCGCCTTGGTTTATGCTAAAAAGCAAAGCTGTCTACAGTGGCTCTTGCTATGCCTCGAGGGAAATAAGTCCACAAGTGGTGAACGGTACTTATCCATCTGTTGAAGAACTCAATCTCATTTCAGGAACATATCAAGATGAAGAATATCCTGAGGTAGACCATCCTGTTTATAGCTTTTCTGTATTAGATTCTCATCTGTATTGTAAGACCGAAGGTTTTGATGAATTTCCCAAGCCTTGCTTGCATGTGGTTGATGATGATGGGATAGGCTATTTCATTCCAAGCGGTGGAGATAGGTCTATAAAGTTTCATTTTCCATCAGATAATGGATCGTTTGTTGAAATCAAAGATACAGCGACAAATCGTAAAGAAATGCCTTTTAGGTTAAGAAAAATTTCTTACAAAAAAGGATATGAAAGTACCTCTTTGTAGGATCTTTGGAGACAAGATAATGCGGCTTCAAGAGTTTTTACAGAAACGTATAAATCGGCATCTGCAGAAACATTTAATCTAGATCCAGAATTATTTGCAGAGATTCAAGATGTTCTTTCTAGACAATTTGATCTCGTGAAAAACCCAATATCTTCTATTAAACTTATTGTAGAGCCTGAAAGAAGAAATAGAGTACTGAGAATAGAATTTCATACATTGGATATGTCGGTAATTTTCAAAGAGTCTCGTCCCCAGATTCAAAGTGGAGAGGTTCAAGAGGAAGACTTAAAAGCCTCTTATGATAGATTTGCTCGCGACTGGGCAGGACTTGAGTTCACATCCAGTTTGGATAGGACAGACTTGCTTTGCCCTAAGCTCTATGGAGGAAGTAAGAGTTTTTATTTTGTTTTGCAGGAAGATTTAGGAGAAAATCAAGTAACACTCAAAGATCATTTATTAGGAGAAGATCTTACATCGGCAAGTGGTTCATTATTCAGGTATATGGAAACGCTTGCTCGCTTTCATGGATCTAGTCATGAAAAGAAAGAAGAATATCTGCAAATATTACAAGAAATTAATCCAAAAGCGCCCGAGTTCTATGTTGGTAATACTGAGGCCATAGAAAATGATTTCCAAAATCGTTTTAACCAAGTTCAAGATATTTTAACTGTGTTAAATATCCAAATAGGTCCTAATTTAAAGGAAGAGATTGGAGAGGTGATCTCCTCAATTAGTGGTTATGATAGGACTTTTGCGACACTAGTGCATGGAGATCCTTGTCCCGACAATATGTTTGATTATCCAGACAAACTTCTTTTGATAGATTTTGAATGGGCTGAGATAAAAAGTGCTCTTTTTGATGCAACATATCCTAGAATGAGCATGCCATCAGCCTTTTTGGCGGGCAGATTTCCTGATGATGTGCTGGATGATGCAGATCGTTTGTACAGGGAAGAGTTGATGAAATTTATTCCAGAAGCAGGAGATGACGCTGCTTATTTCAAAGCGTATACAGATGCCTGTGCTTTTCATATTTTGAAACAGACAATCCCTCTTTTGAATGAAGTGTTAGAAGAAGATTTTCATTGGGGAATTGCATCAAATAGGTCAAGGGTTATATCGCACCTTGAGACCTTTATTCATATAGCAAAAAGACAGGAATCTTTACCTTCTTTTGTATCTATGACTGAGGAGCTACTTAAATCAGTAAAAAAAAGGTGTAGAGATTCCGAACCTCTAGATTTTTATCCTGCGTTTAAAAAGTCGTAAGTTGTAGTCTAGTCTTAAAAAAATAATTTTAAATTATTAATTTACAATACCATAGAAAAAATCTAAGACAGTTTTTACTTAAAATTTTAGGGTGGTGGGCTTTTTTTGAGGTGTTTTTAAACAAAACACCCCCCGTATTTTATTGACTCAAAATCTTTAAATATTTTATTATACTGGTAAAGCAGGGTTAGAATGAAAAGAGATCGAAGTATTTTTCTTATTAATTGGCTCAATTCTAAAACGAGAAAACCACTTATTATTCGAGGGGCAAGGCAAGTTGGAAAGACTTGGTTAATTAGGGACTTAGCCAAAACGCAAAACAAAGATCTTATTGAATTTAACTTTGAAAAGAGACCCGACTTTCAATCGTTGTTTTTTTCAAATGATCCAAAAGAAATACTTCTTAATATTTCAACAGCTATTGGAAAGTCTGTAGATCCAAATAATTCCATTTTATTTTTAGATGAAATCCAATCAGCGCCACAATTGCTTGCTAAATTGCGATGGTTTGCGGAAGATCTTCCTAATTTACCGGTGATAGCAGCTGGATCTTTATTGGATTTTGCCCTTGAGCAACATGAATTCAGTATGCCTGTTGGTAGAATTGGGTATATGTATTTGGAACCTTTGTCATTTGAAGAATTTTTGGAAGCTGTAGGCCAATCACATTTACGATCTTACCTTGAAAATTTCAATTGGAGTATGGATGTTCCGGATGCTATCCATCATCAAATGCTTAAATTTTTAAAAGAATACCTAATTGTCGGAGGGATGCCTGCTGCAGTTTTATCTTGGCATATCGAGAGAAACTTAAATTCTATCAACCAAATTCACTACGATCTTCTTTCTACTTACCGAGATGATTTTTCTAAATATAGCAAGCGTCTGACATTACAAAGACTTGAAGATATATTGAACTCAGTACCTCATCAACTAGGAAAAAAATTCATCTACCATCAGGCTAATCCTGACGCCAATTCTGCTCCTTTAAAACAAGCTCTGCAGTTGGTTACAAAAGCAAGAATTTGTCATGTAATTTCCTTAAGCTCAGGTAATGGATTGCCGCTTGCGGCTGAATCGAATGAAAAGTTTTCTAAAGTCATAATGCTTGATGTTGGACTTTGCAATGTATCTTTAGGATTATCACTTCATCAATTATCAGAAACAGATGAATTAGCGTTGGTAAATAGCGGGTCATTAGCTGAGCAATTTACAGGTCAAATTCTTAGGACGATTTTCCCTGCCTATGTTTCTCCATCATTATATTATTGGCAGCAAACGAAAAAAAACTCTGAGGCTGAAATTGATTACATTTTGCAACACGAAAATGATATCATCCCATTAGAAGTAAAGGCCGGGAAAACTGGAAGTCTCAAATCCTTACATTTTTTTATGGCTGAAAAAAATAAAGATTTAGCAGTAAGAGTTAATTCTGATAAACCCAGTATTTGCTCAATAAAAACTCAAACCTCATCAGTCAGACCAAGTAACTACAGTCTAATATCAATTCCTTTTTATTTACTCGAGCAGTTACATAGACTCATCAAAAATGCACAAGAGAGAATAAATGAATCGAGTTTTTAACGGACTCGGCTACTCGGGATGATAAGAATAAAAATGTCGTAATCGCAGGCGTTGTTGCTCAGCCTTTGAGTTACTTGACGCTGAGCCTGCAAACGACAATGGAATTTCGAACTTGTTCAGGAAAAGCGGGAAAAGTCGTTTCACCTGGAGCATAGATCTTCCATAAAGGGCTTACTTTTACTAGGCGAAAAAGCTCATCAAAGATGCTCAAGGATCTCTACGGAATCTGGTATGTAACCACGCAACTGGAAGATTTTTCCGATCAGGCGCTTGCTGAGTTAGCCTTCTTTTCTAAACTGGGATTTTCCCTTGAGGTGTCCTCTTGAGTGTTTCTTACTCTGATATTGCAACCTTTTTTGTAGGGTAAGAACTCATGAGTTACCTCCTTGTAATTCAAACACAGGTTTATTATAATTCACAAGACTATAGCTTTCGCTGAATTGCTTAAGAAGTTCATCTAAAGACGTCGATACTAGGCTCTCTAGAGTCTTTTTTGTAGAACCCTTTAGAAAACAGTTACAGGACCAAATATAAGGACTGCATGTTTCATTTGTTTTTACCACTTGAACCGCTGCTGACAAATTCAAAGAAGCTCTTACAAATCCTGTATCTTTTCCTGAAAGATCTTTTAAATTTTCAATTTTATAGATAAGAGTTGTTCCCGTACTAAATACGCCGAGATCGACTGCTGCTTGTTGATCTGCATCTACAATAAGCCTAGTTTTATTGACCTCTCCTAAAACGCTTAATTTTTTTTCTACGAGAGCATAAATTTTATCCGCCATAGATTTATCTTTTGAAGGAAACATAGGGAAGAAGAGAAATTTTGATAGACCATTAAGCGGATCGTCTATGGTAGGATTAGGTCTATCTTGGATGTTGTAAAATATATCTTTATTTTGAGAAGGTAGCTCAATTTTGTCTTGAGCTTTTACAGAAGATATAGTCACAAGCACTAGCAATCTTATACTTAATGTAAAATGAGCTATTTTCATAAAGATTTCCTAAGTTAGTCCCATGCTGGACCTGGGGCGATTCCAAAAGTTTTCCATGTATTATTCCAAAGTTGCCATTTATCGAATATAGGACCAAGATAAGCTTTCCATATACCTCAAGCCCAGCAGCAATTAATGGCTTGTCTTTCTAAGTCATCAATAAGTATATTTAGAGCTACTTGAGTTTTAGTACTTTTTACAAAAGCTATTAGATATCTACATGCTCTTGCTGTGCCTCTAGCGTAGTCCTCACAATCGGATTTAGAAATTTTATTAGGGCCTTCAATTTTTTTGTTTTCATGTAAATGCTGAAAGCCGCCTCTAGATGATACTGTGTTGGTGTCGTCTGAGAAATTGCATCGATAAGAACTAAGAATCTTTTTCATAGAAGTAACGGCATTATCACATTCATTTGCAAGTTCATAGCTATTTTGAAAATCAATGAAGGCTAGTTCATTATTTCCGCAAAGAAGATAGCTTTCTGCTCTGGAGAGGTACTTGTTTGATAGGGAAGTGGGATTGCCTGAATCATCCTGTAAAATTTGTAATGTTTAAAAGTTGATTAGATCGTCGATCGATTGGAAAGGAATCAAGTCTGTATTATAAATAGATAAATGTGTATCGGCTGAAAGATTTGTAGGCAGGTTTATGTTGCTGAAGATTAAACAAGTTGCAAAAATTAAATTTTTCATACGAATTTCTTCCTATTGAGACTTTTTAATTTAAATGAATTTTGTAGAAATCAAATGAAATTTATCCTAAGCATGCGAGAAAACTGGGCCCTTTAGACAATATGATTTGAGAATCTTATGACAAAGAGTTTCGGATCAACGCGGTAAAGCATCTTAAAACAGGATTTAAGAATTCCTGTGTCTACTTTGAGTGGATGGGCAAAAGAGTATGAGCCTATCTCAATAAATTTTTTACCCATTCCATAATCAACGCTAGTTGAGTCATTGCATTCCATACTTCGCTTCTTCTCTCCCATCTAGCCATTAGCCTTAGGTACTTCCTCTTAATCCAAGA
>JBEIFG010000071.1:0-8220 GCA_040382555.1 Chlamydiales bacterium
ACTGGTAAACGAGCGAACACACGTCGCTAATTAACCATTGAAAGGAATTCTTGTCTCTGGGACTAGATCCAAGGGATCTGATTGTTTGTTTTTTTGCAAAAAAATATGATATCCCAGTCCAGCAATCATGGCTGCATTATCTAGACTTAGCCCGAACGGAGGGAAAAACAAAGGTAGGTGCTGTATAGCTTCTAAAAACAGTGCACGCAGGGTTTGGTTGTTGCTTACACCACCACCGAGATAGATGGCCTTACAGGGTCTGCCTTCAAGAGCCAGCTGGCATTTTTTTATGATATCTTTGCAGGCAGTCTTTTGAAATGAAGCTGCCAGGTCTGCTCGATCCTCTTCCGATTGAAGGATAGAAGGTTGCAAGCCTTGGCCGTGGATCATATAATACACATTTGTCTTCAGGCCGCTAAAGGAAAAATCTAATGGACGATCTTTAACCGTTCCTGCTTTAAATAAAAAACGATTTGAGTTTCCTTTTTTGGCCAAGGACTCTATAGCCGGGCCTCCAGGGTAGGGGAGCTTAAGCATTACAGCTACCTTATCAAAAGCTTCACCAATTGCGTCATCTACTGTTGTCCCAAGAAGTGTATAGGTTCCAAGTCTTTCGATATAAACGATAAAGGTATGTCCACCAGAAACAACTACTCCAAGAGCAGGCAATAGAGGGTCGCTGGTATGCATCATGGAAGCATATAGATGTGCTTCCACGTGATTGACTCCTACAAAGGGTTTATCTAAAGTCATGGCAAGAGCTTTGGCTGTCTGTAGCCCGACTATCAGGGATCCGATGAGACCTGGCCCCTTTGCCACACTGATTAAGTCAATATCTTTCAGCTCGACATTGGCTTCTTGGAGGGCTTTTTCAATGACTGGGGTAATAGAAGTAAGGTGACTTCTGGATGCTAGCTCTGGAAATACTCCACCATAAGATTGATGAATGGCTACCTGAGAGGCAATTACGTTAGATAGAATATAACGACCGTCTTTTACGACTGCCGCAGCCGTTTCATCGCAGGTACTTTCAATTCCTAATACAATCATTTTTAAGCATTTTTTTCTTCACGATTATATCATAGCGATCGTTAAACGCATAGTTCTTGCTTTTTTTATTAGAAAGAAATTTTTTTTCAATGTATTTGTAAATTAATTTTTGAAGGAAGATATGAAATACTCAATAGCATTTTGGATAGGGTTTCACGTTTTTTTAGTTATTTTTTTAGCTTTAGATCTTTTAGTTTTTCAAAAGAAAAGAAAACTTTCTAACCTTTCATCTTCTTGGTTTTGGAGTGCGATTTGGATAAGTGTCGCGTTAGTATTTAATGGATGTATATATCTTTTGGAAGGGAAGGAAGATGCCTTATTATTTTTTACCGGGTATCTCGTAGAAAAATCCCTGAGTATTGATAACCTTTTTGTATTTTTAATGATTTTTTCCTCACTTAAAATTCAAGCTAGACAGCAGTTGAAAATTTTATATTTGGGAATATTCGGTGCTTTAATTTTGAGGTTAAGCTTAATTTTAATTGGGGTAAGTATTTTATCAAACTATGCATGGATGTACTATGTAATGGGGGCATTTTTATGTTTTACCGGCCTGCAGTTTTTAATGGATACAGGTAAAGAAAAAAAATTAGAGGACAATCTTATTTTTAGATTTATCTCTAGGTATTTACCCGTTTCATTTACAGCCAGCAGTAGTACATTTTGGGTAAGAAAAAAAAACAAGATCTATTTAACAAGTGCTATGGTTGCTCTTATTCTTGTCGAAATTTCTGATGTAATTTTTGCTCTAGATTCAATACCTGCAGTCCTTGCGATTACAACAGATCCCTTTCTTGTGTATACCTCTAACGTATTTGCTATTTTAGGTCTTAGATCGCTTTATTTTATTATTTCTTATTACAAAGATAAGCTTAAATTCTTTTCTTATGGGCTGGCAGGGATTTTACTGTTTATTGGGGGGAAGATGATCATCTCCCACTTTGTAGTCATTCACACTGGGATATCACTAGGGGTTATTTTCTTAATACTTCTTCTTACAGTACTTGCTTCTTCCAAGAGAAAATTAAATAGTAGATCTTAAACTACTCTTTTCCTGGTGTACTTACAAGCTTCTGATAGACTCCTAAAGAAATAAGTAGAATGGAAGAGACGACTAAAAGCATAATGGGATAGATGAGCTTGTCTAAATTACTTTTAGCTATTTGGATAGTTAAAATAAGACCTTCTAGTGAAAATGCGGTAGAAATGATCAGTATTAGGTTTGTTAGAGCTCTTCTTTTTTCCGATAAAGGTTTATTTTCTTTTCCTCGTAAAACCTCTTCGACTAAAAGGTATCTTGCTACATCCGCTACTGCTACAGAAAAGATAATATAAGCCACTTCATCCATAATTTTATATAATTTCATGCCGGATTCTTTGGGGTTAGATTGCAGCAAATCTGAGGCTATTTCCCAAACAGACCAAATGATAATTACAAATGCGATGGCAAACAAAATGGTACTGACCAATATGTAGGCTAAATTAGTCACATAATGAACGAGGCTGACTGTTTTTTTGATCATAAAGACTCCCTTTAATTTTTTATATAAGGAGGCCAAACAACTAAATCAACCAAAAAATTTCAATGAATAAAAAACCACTTAAAAACATCCTTTTAATTAATTTAATCTAAAATTTATATTTGTTATTTATGCTAAATATTAAATAAGCAATTTTTTTAATATGTCGATAAATTTTTAAGCTAATTCTTTAACTCTAGCTGCGCCAATAATCACAAAACCGCAAACTTTGCTTGGCAAACTTCCAGAATGTTTGCTTTTTAAAATTATGGATTATCTTAGTAGTCACGATCTAGAAGTGGTGGTTTCTGTGGACAAATATCTTAAAGAACAGGGAGTAGCTGCAGCAAATCATTACGAACGAAATGCAATAAAAGCATTCCTTCGCTTGCCGATTCATAGACTAGAAATTTATACGAATGATTCAGTATGCCAAGAGGTCAGAAGGTATTTATTCGATATTTCATTACAAGTAAGTCTTAAGCAATATCCCACCTTAGCAAATCTAAAAGAGGGGGTTGCATGCATAAAATCAGAATGTATTCGTGTTTTAGCTAGATTAGACAGGCAAATAGTAAATTCTTTATTTAGTGGTATTTCATCTATCCATTTTTTCAAAAAGGTGCCTGAGCAAGTTGAGTTGCAAAGAAAAATAGATGAGACACTGTTGGTACAAGATCAAAGTCAAAGAGAGGAGAGTTTGGCGGGAATATGCAGAAATTTATCCAAACATGGATTGGTGCATAGGGCGCTTTACACGGCTAACTTGATCCTAGAGGATAAATTCAAAAATGAGGCCTTAAGTACTGTAGCTGCCGCTGTCGCTAGAGGTGGTAATCTTGAATTTGCTTTAAAGATCACAAATTCGATTGAAGAGCTCCGATGCAGAAATGAGGCTTTAAACAGCATAGTGTGTGTATTAGCCCAATCTCTAAAATTTGACTTAGCTTTAGTTATTGCCGAAACAATAACCATTGAAAATACCAAAATCATTGCCTTAGCCTCGGTAGCCTACCATTTAGCTAAATCTCTGGAATTTGATAGAGCTCTATCTATTATTCATTCCATCATTACCGAGAAGGATGAAAGCTTTTTATCCGGGATCATGCAAGAGATAACCTTGTTGATTTTACAATCTGGAGATCTTGACAAGGCCACCATCGTCGCTTGTTCAATTCCTGATAAATATCATAAAAATATAGCCTTAAGAAGCGTATTTGATGCGGAATCCAAAAAGCTCTAGCTTCTATGAATCTGGAAAACTGGATATCTAAGCTATTAAAAATCTGATAATTATAAAAATTAATTTAATCTTTATAAAGTATAAAAAACTAATTACTATAATAATAGATAAAGATATAAAATTAATAAGGTTTTTATGACAATAACTTCAAATCCTCCCGCAACAGAGCAGTTCAATTTGTGTAAATTGACAGAAGACTCGTTTAAAGAAATCATATCCTATCTTGGTTTAAAAGATATTCAGGCTGTGGTCTCTGTAAATCGTTTTTTGCAAAGAGTGGGAATTTCTATTGCTTTTTTATGTGAAAAAACAGCTTTTCAAAATTTTATAAAAAATCCTATTCAATACTTTATAAGACGGGATATCTTTCCAGAAGAAAAGGAGATTTTGGCACATATTTCTCTAGATATATCTAATCCTGATTTTTTGCCTCGAAGTTTAAAAGAGGTTAAGAGATTTCTAATCGATTTCAAATTGGAAACTTCTCATGCACTTGCTAAAGTAGACCAGTCTTCATTCTATCAGGCAGTAAATGTGGCCCCGTCAGGGAATTTTCTTCGAGATATAGATACGTATACAGATGTCCAAAGAAGGCTTGCTCAAGTCTTGATGGTCTCGGATCAACAGACTCAATCAAATAAATTACGAGATATACTTTTTGAGGCATGCGATCTTAAGCTCTTTGATTTAGCTTTAGAAATAGCAAAATTTGGGGATGAGTCTTACCGCAATTGCAGCTTCCTTCCCAAAATAGCTGTAGCCGTTGCAGAGTCCGGGGATTTACACGAAGGTCTGAGAATTGCTGGGTTAATCACAGATAAGCATCAATACCATAGCACTCTGGAAGATCTCATTCCAGCTATAGCTAAATTTGATTTAGAAAAAGCTATTTTTTTAATCCAGTTGATCCCTTGTACTGAGAAGAAAAATTCGATACTTGGTCAAATCGCTGTAAATGTTGCGGAGTCTGGAGATTTGAACCAGGCTTATGGCATGGCCACTTCAATGAATATTGAATTGGGTAAAACATTGGAACTCTTAATGTTTCTTTGCGGAAAATTTGCTGAGTCTGGAGATTTCAACCGAGCTAAAGATATTGCTTTTTCAATACCAAACACATATATAAGACAATATGCATTTGAAGCTATAGCCAAAGTAGCAGCCAAAGCAGGTGATCTAGATACAGCTTAAAGTTTAATTGTCCTTGTAGATCCAAATCAACGTAATGAGATTTACGCAATTATAGCTCCAAAGCTTGCTGAAGCAGGTGATTTAGCACAAGCTTTTGATGTCTATATAAACATGGAAAATGATCCATATTACAAACCTAATGCTTTACAAAGTATTATGATTGCCATATGTAAAGATTTAGAAACAGCGGCTAGAGCTGTAGATAGAATCGCAAATGAAGCCTTGAAAAATGTAGTGTTAGAAATTATAAATGCTCAACTTGATAATGCGGCTATCTAATTTTTTATCTGGTAGTGCTCGCTTTATTTTTCAAAAATAAGGGAGCACTGCCGTTGCTCATTTTGACGTAGGTATCTTTGACGCAGCTAAGCTGTCGCATATCCAAGTAGCTTTATGGGTAGAGTTACCTATAAAGCTGACTGGATAGGTATGAGGATGGGTATGATCATTCCATACAGAAAGAAGCATCTCTTTTTTGTTATCCCCAATCACATAGATTACCACCTGTTTGGCAAGGTGTATTAAAGGATAGGTAAACGTCATTCTCCAAGTGTTTTTTTGGGGTACCCAATTGGCTACTACAAGTTGCTTTTCTTCATGTAAGGCACTCGTACCTGGAAAAAGGGATGCAGTGTGACCATCTTCACCCATACCCAGCATGATATAATCTAAGGAATTGTTTTTAACGATAGAGGAAATTTTTTGCTGATAGGCTATTGCATTTTTTTCAATTTCTTCTTCCGCTTGCATGCGATGAATGTTGCCTGCTGGAATAGGCATTTTTTTAAAGCCAGATTCCATGGCCATATGAAAGTTGCTATCAGGATCTTGAGGTCCTACGCTTCTTTCATCGCTCCAAAATAGGTGAATTTTAGACCAATCTATTTGATTGCATAAAGGGGCTGTGGTCAGAGCTTGAAAGATGGATTTCGGAGTCGATCCTCCAGAGAGTGCGACATAAAATGCCCCATGATCCTTGATGGCTTCATGGTAAGCTAATAAGAAGTGCTTCACGCAAAAAGCAATAGTTTCTGAAGCATTTCCTGGAATAAGGATATCTCTTCGCTGATCCCAAGGTAGTGTTGTGATGTTCAAATTTAGCATAGACCGCTTGGCTCCATAGAGGATAAAAGATTGAGAATATCAAGATAGTGATTGCTTGTTCCTTTATGACAAATCTCTTTAACGAGAGATTGACCTGACTCTCCTTTAGCTATTAAAAACTTAAGAGGCATCTTGCAAACTGTTTCAGAACTATACGAGCATGAGATTTGATTGGGCATATCTACACTTCTTTCAAATATAAACTTTTCATTATCTCCATTTGAAAGCTCCACCGAAAGGATTAAGCCAGGAGGAAGTGTAGCATGACGCTCAGATACTATGTCTACAGAAACAGACTCTTTAGAAACATTTTGATAGGAGAAGCTTATAGATTCGTTTTGATGTGACGATTTTATGAAGCTAAAGTGCAACCGGGTAGCTAGCCATGCTTGTAAGTAGATGGACTGTATGTGAGTGTGGCAAAAGAAAGGAGTTTGCTGGGCGTTGTATTTAATGATTAATTGATGAGTTTTCTTCAGCTGGTTAAAGAGTTGATTGTCTTTAAAGAATGCAGAAAGAAAATCCCTCCAGCTTTCAAGCCTTGCCCAATTTAAGTCAGCGATTTCACATTTAGACTTATCTTGAATCGATAGAATCGACTTTGCAAATATATTAAGATCCTTGGCAGTTTCCGAATCAAAGATCACTCGAGTAGCGAATTTTTCAAGCTCCTGCAGCAGGGGACTGCTGGAAGAGGGGTCTTCTCCCCACAATAAAAAAATCGGTAAATCGGGGACAATGTGGGGAAGAATGATAAATGGGACTTGATTTTCTGTGGCAGCTGTGGTCGAGACTTCAATTACGTCACAAGTTACATCAAATTCCCCTTGTTCTGCAGACATGATAGAAACGGCAGTTTTAATGCTGTTTTCTTTGCTTGTAATATCAGAAGAAATGAAAAAAATACGAGCTGGAAATTTCTCGATAATTTTTTGGGTGATTTTTCTTATATATTCATCACGAGGGGACTTGTTAGAGTAAAAAATAAGATTAAATAGAGAAGCTCTCATTTTATTTTTATTTTCTAAGTTTTCCCACAGATTATTTAATTCTGCTTTAATTTTGGAAGGTGGGACAATATGTGATTCAGTCATTTATAGTAGCCTCCATTTACGGCCATCTTTCATAATTAGATCATCTGCAGCTTGAGGGCCCCAGCTTCCTGAAGCATAATTCGGGAATTCTTTGGGGGGAGTTTGAGCCCAATGATTTAAAACGGGTGTAAGTAATTCCCAAGAGCTAAACACTTCGTCTTGTCTAGCAAATAATGTATTATCTCCAAGCATGCAGTCCTGGATCAATCTTTCATATGCTTCTGGTGGCGCCATGCCGAAATACTTGCCATAGCGGAAGTTCATTTTTACTGGTTGAATAAAGCTTGTACTTCCAGGGACTTTGCAATTAATTTTTAATGAGGCGCCCTCGTCAGGTTGGATTCGTAGGGTTAGCACATTGGGCTCGTTCATCTTTCCGGGATGCTGGAATAACACTTTCGGAGGATCTTTAAAAAAGATAGAGATTTCAGTTCCTTTTTTAGGAAGACGTTTGCCTCCTCTTAAGTAAAAAGGAACACCTGCCCAGCGCCAGTTATCGATAAAAAGCTTAAGGGCAAGGTAGGTCTCTACAGAAGACTGAGGGTTCACATTTTTTTCCTCTCTGTAGCTTATGGCTGGGTCACCGTCAACGTACCCTTTTCCGTATTGCCCTCTAACTACGTTTTCATCTAAATCCTTAAGAGAAAAAGGACGTATGGCTTTAATAACTTTTACTTTTTCATCGTGAATATCTTGAGCTTCGAGGCTAATAGGGGGCTCCATACAGACAAGGGATAGTACCTGCATCATGTGGTTTTGTAGGATATCTCTCAAAAACCCAGACTCTTCCCAAAGAGCGCCTCTTGTTCCTATACCGATGTCTTCGGCTACTGTAATTTGGACGTGATCTATATAGCGGTTATTCCATAAAGACTCAAATAGGGAGTTGGCAAACCTAAAGACTAAAATATTCAATTTTGAACAAGGACTTTGGTCTTACTAAATAAAGTATTCAATTTATAAAATAGCCGTCTTTATGATGGCTATTTTTATGAATGGAAGTAACTAAATATTAAAC
>JBEIFG010000072.1:0-8189 GCA_040382555.1 Chlamydiales bacterium
AAGTCAAAGATTACCTTCTCGCCTTTTTTTTGTCATGTTGGTATCTTTCACTCTCAAAATGGATTGAATGCTAAGGAATAAAGCTATGGAAAGACCAAAATACGATCATCAGAGGATTGAACAAAAATGGCAAAAATTTTGGGAAGATCATCAAACCTTTAGAACAGAGGTGGATTTAGAAAAACCCAAATATTATATTTTGGATATGTTTCCTTATCCTTCGGGGGCAGGGCTTCATGTAGGTCACGTGACCGGTTACACCGCCACAGACATTTTAGCTCGTTATAAACGTCAAAAAGGGTTTAACGTTCTTCATCCCATGGGATGGGATAGTTTTGGACTTCCTGCAGAGCAGTATGCTATCCGTACCGGCACTCATCCCTCTATCACCACTGAGACAAATATCAATACCTACCGGCGGCAGCTGAAATCCCTCGGTTTTAGCTACGACTGGTCTAGAGAAATAGCTACAAGCGATCCTAAATATTACAAGTGGACGCAGTGGATTTTCACCAAGCTGTATGAAAAAGGACTGGCTTATGAAGCTGAGGTTATGGTTAATTTCTGCCCAGCATTAGGTACAGTACTTGCCAATGAAGAGGTGGAAGATGGGAAATCTAAAGAAGGGGGGTATCCGATTGAAAGAAGACCTCTTTGTCAATGGATACTCAAAATCACCGCCTATGCCGATCGCCTTCTTGAAGATCTAGCTCTTTTAGATTGGCCAGATAGCTTGAAAAAATTGCAGGCGAATTGGATTGGGAAAAGTGAAGGGGCAAAAATTCATTTTACTGAGTGTAAGACGGGCAAGCACATCACTGTTTTCACCACATGCGCACATACCTTATTCGGGGTGAGCTACGTAGTTTTAGCTCCAGAGCATCCTTTTATTGATCAAATGGTTTCAGAAGAGCAGAGGGAAGTTGTAAATGAATATCGAAGAGCTATCGCATCTAAAAGCGACCTTGAACGTACTGATTTAAACAAAGATAAGACAGGCGTTTGGACAGGAGCCTATGCCTTAAATCCTGTGAATGGAGAGAAAGTTCCTGTTTGGATCTCAGATTATGTGTTGATACATTATGGAACAGGTGCAGTGATGGGAGTTCCTGCTCATGATGAAAGAGATTTTGAATTCGCCAAAAAATTCAAATTACCCGTGAAGGTGATTATTGATCCTCTTTTGAATTTCTCTGATGATATTCCTGTGGAAATGTCAAAAGAAGATGTTAGGATGCAAGTGCTCTCAGGACACCGATGCTGGTCATCTGAAGAGGGCGTCTTAAGAGAAAGTCATGAATTCAATGGCCTTTCCATACCCGCTGCCAAAAAAGCGATTACGGAATATTTAGTAGCACAAGAGAGTGGTGAAGTTTGTATTAATTATAAAATTCGTGACTGGTTATTTTCACGCCAAAGATATTGGGGTGAGCCTTTTCCAATTTTACATCTCGAAGATGGCTCGAAAAGGGTTCTGGATATCGGAGAGCTTCCTTTGTGTCCTCCTACTATGTCTGATTTCAAACCTAGTCCCGATGGAAGAAGTCCTCTGGCTAAAGTGAGTGAGTGGGTAAATATTGTAGATCCAAAGACAGGTAAGCTTGCCATGAGAGAGACCAATACTATGCCTCAGTGGGCAGGGTCATGCTGGTATTATTTACGTTTTTGTGATCCTTGCAACGATAAGATGGCCTGGGATCAGGATATTGAAAAATATTGGATGCCAGTAGATATGTATGTTGGCGGTGTTGAGCATGCGGTTCTTCACTTACTATATGCGAGATTTTGGCATAAAGTTCTCTTCGATGCAGGCTTAGTAAGTACTTCCGAACCTTTTAAAACCTTAAGAAATCAAGGTTTAGTCATAGCCAAAGCGTACAAAAGAGAATCTGGTGGGTATGTAGCTGCTGAAGAAGTAAGGGAGGATGAGAATTCTTACTTCCATACGGGCACAGGCGAAAAACTGCATATGCAAATCGAAAAAATGTCAAAATCTAAACTTAATGGGGTCACTCCAGACGAAATGGTAGAAGAGTATGGAGCCGATTCTTTGCGTTTGTATGAGATGTTTATGGGTCCTTTTGATAAAGAGAAGTTATGGAATACCGATGCTGTTAACGGCTGTAAAAGATTTTTAAATCGTGTCTACGAGATGGTTTATTCCACAAAAGTTTCTGAAGATACCACAGAAGAAGCCTTAAAATTAGGGTACCGCGTGGCTTATCATGTAGAAAAAGATATTGAAGCGATGCAGTACAATACTGCGATAGCCAAGATGATGGAATTTATGAACGCGATGACTGCCTTACCTTTGTACCCCAAAAAAGTACTGAGAATGTTTGTGCAAGCTCTTTATCCCTTCGCACCTCACATAGCAGAAGAGGCTTGGGAACATCTTGGTGGCAAAGAGGGGATTTCTTTTGTGGCTTATCCTACTATTGAACCTCGGTATTTAGTGGATGATACAGCACTTTATGTAGTTCAAGTCAATGGTAGGGTTCGTGGGAAGTGGGAGCTGCCCAAAGATAAAACTCAGGAAGAGATACTTCTTTTTATTAAAGATCAGCCCAATATTGCCAAACATCTTGGGGAGGCAGTAGTTCAAAAAGTAATATTTGTTCCCAATAAGCTGATTAACATTGTTGTGAGTTAGGGAACCTGTATGTTTACTTTTTTTTACGATATTGGAATCTTTTTGTATACGATTGCAGCCCTATTTTGGATGAGTATACAAAAGCTTCGTAAAGGCAAGTATAAAGATAAACTCTCTCAATTAATTCGCTGCAAGCCTCCGGTGTTTGAAAGAAGACCAGGGGCTAAGGTGATTTGGATTCACACTATCTCTATGGGTGAGACAAGAGCTGCTGTTCCAATATTTGATCAATTGAAAAATCAATACCCTGATCTAGACATAGTCATATCGACATTTACAGAAACAGGACAGGTAGAGGCTAAAAAAAGCATGCCAGGTGCTAAGGCATATTTTTTTCTGCCGTTTGATTTTTCTTGGTTGATCAAGCTCTATATGAAAAAAATACGCCCTGATTATTTAATGATGATGGAGAGCGACTTTTGGTGTCAGCTTGTTCTGCAAGCGAAACGATTTGGCGCTAAAGTCCTACTTGTTAACGGGAAAATTTCACCACGTTCGCACTGGATGATTTCTACTTTTGCTCCTTGGATGAAAAGAATGTTTACATCTTTTGATCAGGTTTGCGTGCAAAATCAGGAGTATGCACATCGCTTTTTTGCCTTAGGATGTCCCAAGGAAAGGATTACTGTTACCGGAAATCTAAAGATCTATAACTCCCTACAATCGCTACCAAATACCCATAGCTTTTCGCTCAAAGAGCATCTGTCCATAGATCCTTATGATAATGTGATCGTGATAGGATCCACTCATCAAAGGGAAGAAGCGGCCCTTTTATCTAGTTTAGATACATGGCTTAGACAAAATGCAAAGCATAAGCTAATTTTAGCTCCAAGGCATCCAGAGCGCTTCAAAGAAGTAGCTCTTCTCATGAGATCTCTTAAGATATCTTATCGTTTATTTTCTGATCTGGGTAAGTCCGATAGCCATGCGCAGGTAACACTGATGGATACCATGGGTGTTTTGAGATCATGCTATGAGTTCGCGGATCTGGCAATAGTGGGAGGAAGTTTTTTTCCTTCTGTGGGTGGTCATAATATTTTTGAGCCAATTCAAAGGGGTACTCCGGTCCTATTCGGCCCTTACATGCATTCTCAGAAAGATCTTAAAGATTTATGCTTGCAGTATCAAGCAGGAGCTCTGCTACCTTTAGATCAAGTAGCTTCTTTTGTGCAGAGCTTTTTTAGTGATTTGCCGATGAAAGAGCAAATGAGAGCAGGGTGTATGCGTGCATCCTCTGAAGGGAGTGAGTCTTTGCATAAAACCTGGGAAGTATTTAATCAGCTTACGAATACTTGATTGATTTGTAAAAACATGAAAAGAATACTTGGAGAAAAATCAACGCTCTGATAATCTCTTGCTTTCTTGAATGAGACTTTTATCGCGGGATGGAGCAGTGGTTAGCTCGTTGGGCTCATAACCCAAAGGCCGGAGGTTCGAATCCTTCTCCCGCTAATTTCTTAAGATGGCGGTATAGCTCAGTAGGTTAGAGCAATGGAATCATAATCCATGTGTCGTTGGTTCGAATCCGACTACCGCTAATCATTTTCTAAAAAGTAAATGACTGAAATTAAATTCATTCATTTCTAAAAAAACCTTATCGCGGGATGGAGCAGTGGTTAGCTCGTTGGGCTCATAACCCAAAGGCCGGAGGTTCGAATCCTTCTCCCGCTATTTTTAATTCATTCACATCGACTACTTGATTTTTATACGTAGATTTTTGTTCAGGCAGAAATGAGTATATTAGTGAAAGAGCAAATAGGGTAGTAAAAATAAAAAAACAACCTTTTGCTACTTTGATTCCAAAAGAAGGTTCTCCTCCGAATCCGTACAATCCAGCCACAACCCCTGTAATTAAAAAAATAGCCGCCCAAGTTAACATGGATCTCTCCCTTTTTTCTGCTTTTACCTAAATTAGCGAAAAAAAGTCAAAATTTTTACTTGTACTTAGTAAGCTCAGCAAGCTTAAGATATTTATAGAATGTTACGTGGCTATTATATAAAGAAATAATAAACCCTTCTTTGCCTTGAAGAATTCCCCTCTTAAAAAGGTAACTTTTCATAAACGCAAGAACACTATGGCCTAAAGCTTTTGAGAGGCTTGATTGTTTTTTAGTAAAATTTTGGGTAGCAAAAAGGGAACTATATGACTGCATTTTTTGAAGAAAATCTGATATTTGAAGATAAGGGGTGTGCTGCATGGTGTTTCGTAAATAGCTTATCTTCATTCCATCTTCTTTAATTTTTTCATGAACGTCATCTTCGGTAAACGCTGTGGTTCCCTTGTGATAAAGTCTACTCACCCAATCAGGATCCCAGCCTGCACAGGTAGTGATATGTTTTTGATTCAAAAAATTCTTGCGACGTATTTTATATATGCTGCTGGGTTCTAGTCGAAGACTATGGATCTCTTCTAATAGCTCTTCGCTAATCATTTCGTCGCTATCTATGGATAGTATCCATGGATTTCTAGCCAGGGCGGACGCTCGGTTATGTGTTTTGCCAAAACCTTCAAAGGGGATGTTAATTACCTTTACAAAGGGGAATTGCTGGCATATGGATAGCGTTTGGTCCGTCGAGCCAGTGTCAAAGACTAAAACTTCATCAAAACCTCGGACAGAGTCTAAAGTTTTTTTTATAGTCCTATCTCCATTTTTTACAAGAATCGTTACTGAAATTTTATTGTCTGCCATTATAAAAATCTCTTACCATTCATAGTTATCTACCTAAGCAGTTTAACTGATTTTTTTTAAATGTCACCGCTCATTTATAGTGTGAAACGATTCAATTTTTTTCCAATATATCTTCTTTTAGTGTATATTTGTCTTTTAAAATAAAAGACATGAGGGTGATATGACTTTTCGAAAAGGATATACGTTTGATGATGTAGCTTTGGTTCCCCAGTTTAACAACGTCCCTTCCAGAACAGAGCCTTCCCTCGAGACCTGGCTGACCAAAAATCGTAAAATACACATGCCTATTTTATGTGCGAATATGGACACAGCCATCAGTGAAGAACTAGCTGACCTTTTAATTCAAAGTGGATCTGTTCCCATTTTTCACCGGTTTACTTCTTTAGATGCGCAGGTGGCCTGGGTAAAAAAGTATGGGCAAAATACCTATATATCCTGTGGTATTCTGAAAATTGATGAAACCAGAGCTCTTTTAGATGCAGGGGCTGCTGGTGCTTGTATCGATGTAGCGCATGGTCATTCCGATCGCATGTTTCACTTTGTTAGTGAACTTAAAAAGTCGCATCCAGAAAAAGATATAATCGCTGGCAATGTATGTACAGCTATGGCCTACCACGATTTAGTCAATGCAGGTGCAGATGCAGTAAAAGTGGGTGTCGGCCCTGGCGCTGCTTGCACCACTCGCATGGTGACAGGATTTGGTGTCCCTCAATTTACTGCTGTATATGAGTGTGCTAAAATCGCTGAAAAACTTCGTGTTCCTTTGATCGCAGATGGTGGGATCCGCACCAGCCGCGATGTGGTTCTTGCTTTAGCTGCCGGCGCGAGCACAGTAATGATAGGTAAACTGTTTGCCATGACCAAAGAGAGTGCAGCGCCTAAGAGACCAGCTCCACATATTCCCTCAGGATGGGAAGGGAAGTTTCGAGGGCAAGCAAGTGAAGACTTTCAAACCGACTTTTATGGGGGGCTTAAAGAAAAAACGGTGGCAGAGGGAATTGATTTTTGGGGTCCAGTGACAGGCACTGCAGAACACTTAATTCATCAGTTACTCGGTGGGTTAAGAAGTGGACTCACTTATGGTGGCGCTAAAAATATTAAAGAACTGCAGCGAAAAGCAGAATTTATTGAGGTCTCTTCAAGCTATATGCATGAAAGCAAGCCAAGACCAGATAGCCTACCTTAAGGGGAGTCACCATTGAATTTTAGTAAAAAGATATTTGATCCTGTACATGGGTTTATTAAACTAACTGAGAGTGAATCTTTACTGGTTGATTCTGCCATGTTTAGCCGCTTGCACTATATAAGACAGCTCGGTGTAGCCTACTTGGTCTACCCCGGAGCTACTCATACCCGGTTCGAGCATTCGCTGGGAGTCATGGAGATTGCGACTCAATTGTTTGAGCAAATTACAGAAAAAAGCCCCTTAGGTTGCCCGGTGGATGAGACTCCCTATTGGAAGGAAATCGTTCGCCTCGCTGCACTTAGCCACGATTTGGGTCATCTTCCTTTTTCCCATGTGGCAGAGAAGCGGATTTTAGGGGCAGGTGGTCATGAAAAATGGACAGTAAGCGCCATCGAGAGTCCCACTTTTAAGCCCATATGGCAGGCTCTTGCTACCAAATATTCTAGGGATTCTGCCAAAGATCATGTACTAAAAGTAGCCATCGGTGAAGAAAAACTTAAAGAAATGCAACACCCCTTAGCAAACGCTCCATTTACCGATTGGGAGCGGGTAATGAGTGAAATCATAACAGGGGACTATTTTGGTGCCGATCGCATCGATTATTTGCTAAGAGATGCAAGATGTACTGGTCTATCTTATGGTCTTTTTGACTATCATCAGTTGATCGAGATGATGTGTATACTACCAGACCCGATCCATGGAAAATTATCCTTAGGTATCGATGAAAATGCGCTGGAATCCTGCGAGGCTCTTTTGCTTGCTCGGCATTTTATGTATAAAAGAGTCTACCAGTACCCCTCTGTCAAAGCTTACGGGTTTCACATGTCTCGTTTCATGCAGTATTACTATCACAAGCACCACTGTTTAAGCTCTCTTGCCTCCTATCAAAAAGTCACAGACAGTACTATTTTAGAGGCAGCTTCTGCTGAGTGTGAACTAGGGGATGCGGCACATCCAGATGCAGTAGCTCTTTTTGATAGAAAAAAAAGAATTTTCTCCTGTGAGCTCACCGGTGGATTTACGGATGAATTATGCAAAGAATTTTTAGATTCAGAGTCAATTCAACAAAGTCAAGTGGAGTGGTCTTTAGATAAAAGACTCTCAATACCATCCTCTACTTTTCCCGTACGCTTATTTAGCGGTGAAATTGTAGACGCTTCTAAATGTTCTAGACTTCTTTACCCAGCAGCTTCAAGCCATTGGATTTATATGCCAAAAGTGCATAAAAGAGCCTTTCAGCAATTTATGTTAGATAAAAAGCATCTTTGGGAGAGTGTTTGATGATTCAAGAGATGTGGCAGACTATCTTGCAAACGGTAAAAGGATATTCTCCCAGGGAGAAAGTTTTTCTTTTAGCCTGTATGCTATGTAGTTTTTTCATTTCTGCGGATTACGCTCTAGTACGTCCTGTGAGTAATTCATTATTCATTCAAAATTATGGAGCTAAGCTTTTCCCAGTCGCTTGGGCACTTAGTGTTCCTCTCAATTTGGCTGTGGTATATTTATACAATCGATTCATCGCAAACCTGGGCTGTTTCAAAATTTACTCACTAGTAGCTTTGGCTATTGTGATAGGAAATGTATGTTTGGGGATTTGGGTCAAAAATCATCCAAGTCTTTCCTTTGTATTTTATGTATGGAAAGACGTCTATGTCATGCT